>JASLPR010000097.1 GCA_030744875.1 Chloroflexota bacterium | reverse complement strand
CGGGAACTGGCCAGACTTCGTGCTACGTGGTCAGCCTGGCTCAAGGCATTGAAACTGCGGGGGGTAACCCTTTGGCAAAATTCGGCAATTGCATGCGCCGGGTCACAATAGGGTCGCTGCTGCCGGAATGCTGGCGTTCTTGAAAGGATTCATTATTATGTCAAGATCGCAGCAGGTCCGTCACTGGAAATTGAACCCTTGCCGCAAGTCCCCACAATCGAGACTGCCCTCAACGACGCCGCCCTTTCGCTGCGCGGCAAATCGGCGCAGACCCGCCGTACCTACGGCACCGGCTTCCGCATCTTCGTCGAGTTCCTGACCGAATCCGGCATCTCGGTGGAAGACGACTCGACCGCCGCGCTCCAGTCCAACTGCCTCGAGCAGTTCTACCTCTGGCTGGTAGACCGGCACGGCCGCCGGCGGACCTCCACCATCAACACCTACATGTCGGCCGCCCGGTCGTTCCTGCGCTACCTGGCCCGCAACGAACTCTGCCCGCAGATATCCCTGGAGCGCGCTCTCGAGCAGGTCCGCGCCGTCGCCGTCAAGAACGTCTACCGCGCTCCGCGGATCGAGGGCAACCTGGCGCTGCTGGTCGACTTCTCCGCCGGGATGCCGTTACCGGCCCCGGGACAGGGCGACCCCAATCTGCGCCTGCGCCTGCTGCGCGATCGGGCGATGCTGAGCACGACATTCTGCACCGGCATGCGCCGTGACGAAGTGGTGGGACTGAACCGCCGCGATGTCGGCGACGGTCACAACGCCGAGGCTATCATCACCGGCAAGGGCGGCAAAGAGCGCGTCGTCTTCTTCGACGACGAGACCCTGGCCCACATCCGCCGCTACGTCGACGCTCGTGATGACCACTATCCCCCGCTCTTCATCCGCCACCACGGCGTCCCGTCCAACCCGGGTCGCGGCGGCGAGAACGTCCGCCTCTCGGCGCAGTCGCTTTGGGCCGCCGTCAAGCGCTACGCCAGGGCCGCCGGCATCGAGGCTACGACGCACGACTTTCGCCACAACAAGGCCACCACCCTGCTGAATCGCGGCGCCAACCTCTCCGAGGTCCAGGACCTGCTCGGTCACGCCTCGCCGGCGACCACCAAGCTCATCTACGCCCACTACGAAGTCGGCAAGTTGCGTGAGGCCTTCCACAAGTACAGCGTCACAGCGTCCGAGGCCGCCGAAGCCGGCCCGCATGGCCGCAAGGCCGACTGAGCAGCCCGGCTAGTCCGGTAGTTCGAACTCCCGAAATCGCCCCGCAAATCGCTCGGGCACCCTGCCGCGCAGGATCGTCCCGCTTTCCGTGAACTCGGTCGACTCCACGGTGCCTTCGCGATGAAACAGGTCCACCAGGCGGCCCTCGGCAAACGGAATCGCCACCCCCAGCGGTACGTCCCCGGTCTGTAGAGCCGCTCCAATAGCCGCGCGCACGTCGTCCAGGCCCACGCCATCCTTGGCCGAAGCGTGGATCGCCCCGGGTAAGTCGAATTCGTCGCCGTCGCCGGCCAGGTCGATTTTGTTAAGCACCGTGATCATCGGCGTGCCGGCCATCTCCAGCAGTTCCAGCGTCTCGACCACCGAATCGATCTGCTCCGACCGGGTCGGCAACGACACGTCCACCACATGCAGCAGCAGGTCGGCCGCCTGGATCTCCTCCAGGGTCGCCCGAAACGCCGCCAGCAGCCGCTCCGGCAGCCGCTGGATGAAGCCCACGGTGTCGGTCAGCAGCGCCCGGCGCCCGTCCGCCAGCTCCAGCTTGCGCGTCAGCGGGTCCAGGGTGGCGAAAAGCTGATCCTGCACCAGCGCGTCCGCCCCGGTCAGCGCGTTCAGCAGGCTCGACTTACCGGCATTTGTGTAGCCCACCAGCCCGATCAGCGGCAGCCCCTGCTTGCGCCGCGCCGCGCGGGCCTGTGAACGGCGCTTACGGACCCTATCGATCTGCCGGTCCAGGTCGGCGATCCGCTCGCGCAACTCGCGCCGGTCGGTCTCGATCTGGGTCTCGCCGGGGCCGCGGGTGCCGATCCCGCCGGCGGTGCGCGAAAATTCCACCCACAATTCCGAAAGCCGCGGCAGCACGTAGTCGATCTGCGCCCGCTCTACCTGCAACTTGCCCTCGGCGGTGCGCGCGTGGGCGGCGAAGACATCCAGGATCAGCGTCGTCCGGTCCACCACCTTCACCTTGACGATCTTCTCCAGGTTGCGCTGTTGGCGGGGCAGTAATTCGGCGTCGAAGATCACCGTTTGGCAGTCGTCCTCCTCCACCCGGCGGGCGATCTCGGCCGCCTGCCCGGAGCCGATCAGCGTCGCCGGATCGGGCTTGCGCACCCGCAGCAGCGTCGAGGCCGTGACCACCACGTCGGCGGTCAGCGCCAGGAACTCCAGCTCCTCCAGCGACTGCGCCGGAGTCCAGACCGGGTCGCGCCGCAGGAAGTCCAGCCCCACCAGGAATGCCCGTTCCGCCGGGGCGTGCCAGTCAACGCCCGATTTCTGCCCGGTCGAGCCGGGTCGCTTAGAAACTGAGCCGGCCAAGCCGCTCCAGCGCTTCGGCCAACCGCGTGTCGGCGGTGGTCAGGGAAATGCGGAAGTAGCCGTCGCCGCCGGGCCCAAACCCGAGCCCCGGGGTGACGATCACACCCGCCTCCTCAATGATCTTCGCCGCGAAGGCGGCCGAGTCGTAGCCCCCCGGCACCGGGGTCCAGACATAGAGGCTGGCCGGTGGGATTTCCGGTTCCAGGTCCATCGCCCGCAGGGCCGCTAGCACCCGATCGCGGCGCTTTTCGTACACGGCGTTGCGGGCGTCAATCCAGCTTTCGGGCAGTTCCAGCGCCGCGATACCGGCCTCCTGCACCGCCGCGAAGATGCCCGAGTCCAGGTTGCTCTTCAGCCGGGTCAGCGCCTCGATGGCCGGCCGCGCCCCCGCCGCCCAGCCGATCCGCCAGCCGGTCATGTTGTAGGTCTTCGACAGCGAGTGGAATTCCAGCACGCATTCCATCGCGCCGGGCACTTCGAGGATGCTGCCGGTGCGGTAGCCGTCAAAGGTGACTTCTGAATACGCCGCGTCCTGGCAGATCAGGATGTCATGGTGGTTACCGA
>JASLPR010000096.1 GCA_030744875.1 Chloroflexota bacterium | reverse complement strand
GGAAGCCCAGCGGCATCGCCAGCAGAATCAGGTAACCCTGGAAGGCCACCAGGTCGCCGATCGTCATCTCGCCCTCGATCACCTTGTACGCGCCGTAGCCGAGGATGATGATCGTCGCCAGCCCGTGGCTGAATTCGATTCCCTGGAAGTAGCCGCCGATCCGCTTCACCAGCCGGATTCGCATCGCGCGCAGGCCCCAGTTCGCCGCCTCAAAGCGCTCCTCGCGCAGTTCCGTCCGCCCGTAGGCGCGAATCACCTTCGCCCCCGCCACCGTCTCCTCGATCTCGACGTTGATCTCGGCCATCTTCTCCTGCACCGCCCGGAACATCGGCCGCAGCGGCGCCGCCCAGCGCTGCAACGCGGCCACGAACGGCACGATCGCCAGCAGCATCAGCGTCACGTGCCAGTTCAGCGCGAACATGATCCCCAGCGTTAAGAGCAGCTGGAAGATCGACGGGATGATCATGTTGCCGGCCATCTGGAAGAAGAACTGGATCGAGTTCACGTCGTTGACCGCCCGCGACATCAGCTCGCCGGTCTGCTGGGAATCGAAGAAGCTCATCGACTTCGAGTGCAGGTGCACGTTGAAGTCCTCGCGGATGTCGAACAGCGCCCGCTGGGCGCTCCAGCGCGCCAGGTACTGCCGCGCGGCCGCCAGCATGTGCCCGCCCGCCCCGGCCACCACCAGCAGGATCGCCAGCCGCAACAGCGTCGCGCGATCGCCGGACAGTATCCCCTCGTCAATCGCCAGCTTCGCCAGGAACGGCTGCAACGTCTGCATGCCGACCGTTATCACCAGCAGCACAAACAGCCCGGCGATCAGCAGCTTCTGCCGGCGCAGGTACAGGATCAGCCGTCCGAGCGTCCTCATTGCGGCGCGCCACCCAGTTGTTCCAGTACCAGCGGCGTAGCGACCGGCTTCTCCGACGAAATCTGGATGGCCTCCAGCAGCCGCGCCGCCGCCGCCTGCGCCGAGTCGTCATCGGCGGCGTAGACCTCGGCCAGCGGCCCGCCGCGCTCCACCGCATCGCCGGGCTTGCCGACCAGCACCACCCCGACCCCGAAGTCGATCTCGTCGGTCTTCTTCAGCCGTCCCCCGCCCAGTTGCCGCACCGCCAGCGCCACCCCGTCAGCGTCGGTCGCCGCCACGTAGCCGCCCTCATGCGCGGTCACCGCCAGCCGCACCTTCCCGGCATGAGCGGGCGACGCGATAAACGCCTCCAGATCGCCGCCCTGCGCCGCGATCATCTCCTCCATCCGCTCATATGCCTCCCCGTCGCCGAGCTTCTTTTCGGCCAGTTCCCGGGCTGCCCTCGGCGTCGGCCGCAAGCCCGAATCCCGCACCAGCGCCGCCACCACCGTCAGCGCCAGTTCCACCAGGTCCGCCGGCCCCTCCCCGCGCAACGTATCCAGCGCCTCCCGCACCTCCAGCGAGTGCCCTACCGCCCGGCCCAGCGGTGCGTCCATCGCGGTCACGAACGCTCGCACCGTGCGCCCGGCGCCGTTGCCGATCCCGACCATCGCCGTCGCCAGTTCCCGCGCCGCCGCCACGTCGCCCATGAACGCCCCCGCCCCACACTTCACATCCAGGACGATCGTCCCGGCCCCGGTCGCCAGTTTCTTGCACATAATGCTGGCGGCGATCAGCGGCACCGAGTCGGTTGAGGCCGTCACCTCGCGCAGCGCGTAGGTCAGGCCGTCGGCCGGCACCAGTTCCGCCGACTGCGCCACGATCGCGCCGCCCACCCACTCGATCTGCGCTCGTAACTCCTCTTCCCCGAGGTCCAGCCGCATTCCCGGTATCGACTCCAACTTGTCCAGCGTGCCCCCGGTAAGCCCGAGCCCGCGCCCGGAGATCTTGGGCATCGCCAGCCCGCAGGCCGCCGCCAGCGGCACGACCACCAGTGAGGTCTTGTCGCCCACCCCACCCGAGCTGTGCTTGTCGACCACCGGCCGGTCCAGGCCGTCCCAGGAATACGTGATCCCGCTGTGCAGCAGCGCGTCGGTGTAGGCCAGCGTCTCGGCGTCGTCCATCCCGTTCAGGCGCACCGCCATCAGCCAAGCCGACATCTGATAGTCCGGCACGGCGCCGGCCATGTAGCCTTCCACCAGCGCGCGGATATCCGCCGCCGGGTGTGGCAGCCCCAGCTTCTTGCTTTCCAACAGGCGGACAGGATCGAGCACCGTGGCCTCCAGAGGGTGGCGGGTATGCGCTTGCGGCAGGTCCAGAGCGAGTATTTTAGGTCACCGCCGGGGGCGGGCCGGCCCGGTGCGGAGGCGGCCGCTTGACCGTGCTGAGACAATCGCAGGACCATTCCCCCAAATCCGGCGCCGGCGGCGCCATATAAGGAGCAGGCGTCGAGTGAGCGTCGACAGCGGTGGAGACGTCGGTAGCCTCTGGCTGGCGCGGACCATCTACGAGCTCGGCGGCATCGAGTTCGGCAGCTTCACCCTGGGGCGTTCGACCATCGACTCCCCTATCTATTTGAAGCCGAAGGTACTCATCAGCAACCCGGGCGCGCTGCGCACCGCCGCCTCGTTGATCCACGCCGAAACGGTCTCCCGGGCCGCCATGCGGAATCCCGGCTGCGGGCCGTTCGACCTGGTCGCCGGCGTGCCCTTCGGCGGGCTGCACATTGCCACCAGCTTTTCTTTGAGTTGCGACCGGCCGCTCATTTATGTAAAGTCCCTCAATGAGGACGACACGACCGATCGCATCGAAGGCCGGTTTCTGCCCGGGCAATCGGTGCTCATCGTGGACGATTTGATCAGCGCCGGGGGTTCGATGACACGCACCGCCGCCGTGCTGCGCGACGCCGGGCTCAAGGTCACCGACGCGGTGGCGCTGGTTGACCGCGAACAGGGCGGCGCCGAAGAACTGCACCGGCACGGCATCAACCTGATTCCGGTGCTCAAAATGACCACAATCCTCAACTACTACATGGCCGAAGGTTGGATCAGCGAGGCGAATTTTAGGAGGAGCCTAGACGTCATTCGGAGCAGCAGGGCCGACTAAGGGAGGCTAGAGCCCATGCGCCGTCAGGCGACGCATGCGAGCAATAGCAGACAATCGAACAACCGGCACCCGAAGGCGAAATATTGATATCCAGCGCGTAGTCACCGCGCCGGTCGCGGTCGAATCACGGCTGCCGGCTGCCGGGGGACTGAGGGCAGCGGCCATGCCCGTTTATCACACCGCCGGCACTCGCGGCGCCGGCCGGCGCCCGCCCATCTACCGCGGCCGGCTGCGCCTGCTGGCGATCATCTCGCTGGTCGTGCTGATCGCGACAGTGTTCCTACTAACCGTCAACTTCACCCTGGCGCAACCGGCCACCGCCGCTCCCGACCGGCCCGTTCCGACTCACGGCCCGTTTATCGACGACCTGCTGGCCGGCCCCCTGCCGGCGAGCATCGCCAGCACCTACGACGCCTTCCGCCCCCGCGGCTACGGCCTCGCCACCGCTCCGGCGGTCAGCGCCGGCGTCTACATACTGGTCGACCTGGACAGCGGCGAGACCCTGGCCAGCCTGGATCCCCACGCCCGCGTCGCCGTCGCCAGCCTCACCAAAATTGTCACCGCCATGACCGCCCTGCGCCTGGCCAGCGCCGGTGACCAACTGATCGTCGGCGTCGAGGACGCTCTGGCTCCGCCGAATCGGATGGGCATCCTGCCCGGCGAAGTCCTGACCGTCGAAGACCTGCTCTACGGTCTGCTGCTGGACTCCGGCAACGACGCCGCCGCCACGCTGGCCGCCAACCTCGGCGGGGAAGAAGCCTTCGTTCAGGCCATGAACACTCTGGCCGCTGAGATCGGACTCATTAACTCCCGCTTCACCAACCCGGCCGGCTTCGACGACGCCGGCAGCCACTCCACCGCCTACGACATGGCGGTGCTGGCGCGCCGCCTGCTGGACACCGAGCCGTTGCTGGCCCGCATCGTCGGCACCGAGCGCCAGATCATCGAAAGCAGCCCGGCGCACGGCTGGTTCGGCCCCACCAACCTGAACCGCCTGCTCACCGATTACCCGGGGGCACTCGGAGTCAAGACCGGCCGCACCGACTCCGCCGGCTACACCCTGATCGCCGCCGCCGAGCGCGACGGCCGCCGCCTGCTGGTCGTCGTGCTGGGCAGCGAGCACCACTTCGACGACGCCGAGATCCTGCTCGATTTCGGATTCGCCATGGCCGGGCCGGGCCCGGTCGGGTAGCGTCCCGGCCGGTCGCTGCCGGCGCCGCGCACGAAACTTTCTGGAACTTCGCCCGCCCTGCGGCCCATAGACGGTATAATCGGCGCTGGTCAGGGATGGAACCCCGACCGCAGCACCCACTGAATATCTGCTGGAGCATGCCCGGAATAGCCGGTGGTAGGCTCGGGCTAAGTCAAGTTCTCGAGAGGAGAGCACATTGCCATTCATAAGCGGCGTTGGCCCGCTGGAGCTGGTCATCATCCTGGTGATCGTCATCATCATCTTCGGCGTCGGCAAGCTGCCCACCGTCGGTGGCGCCCTAGGCAAGAGCATCCGCGAATTCCGCGAGCAGGCTCGACCGGAGGACTACGAAGAGGGCGACGAGAACGACGAAGACTCCAGCGTGATGTCCAGTGACACCAAGTCCGACGATGACGAGGGCTCCACTTCCTCGAAGGCTACCTCCGAGAAGTCCGCCTAGCACTTCCCTGACCGGGAAGCGTCGGCCGCCCGCCAGGCGCGGCGTCCGGCGATGGCTGCTCAGTCTCGTGCTGCTGGTTGTCGTGGCGGCTTTCGCGGCTACCGACGCGGCCCGGGCCGAAGTCCAGCTACCGGAGATGATCCGGGTGCGCCTCAGCGTTTCCGGCCCGAACTTCCGGGCGACACTGCCCGATGGCGCGCAACTGGCGATCGACGATGTCCCGGTGAGCCTCCCCAACGGGGACGCCACCCTCGGCATAGCCCCCGACGGCTGGCGACTCGGCATACCCGCTGAGTCCCCGGTCGCGCTGCTGGCGGTGGCCGGCGCAGGCTCCGACGATCCGGTGCGCTCGGCCGGCCTTTTCAGCGGCCGCAACGCCGCCGAACGCGCCCGCCGCATCCTGCGCGCCGAGTTCGGCCGGCTGCCGGAGGTTTCCCGTACCGGTTGGCACATCTCGCTCAACGCCTCGGTTTTGCGCGAATCCCCGGCCCGCATCGATCTCACTCCCGGGCCGACCGCCCCGCTAACCCTCAATGGCCGCGACTACCGCGGCCAGCTGCGCCTCGACCCGGCCGGCGACGGCTTCGTTGTCACCAACGTCCTGCTGCTGGAGGAATACCTCTACTCGGTAGTCGGCAGCGAGATGCCCTCCACCTGGTCGCTCGAAGCGCTCAAGGCCCAGGCGGTCGCCGCCCGTACCTACGCCCTGCGCCAGATCAGCCCCGACGCCGACTACGACATCTGCGACTCCACCGCCTGCCAAGCCTACGGCGGCATCGCGACCGAGACGACCTCGGTCCGCCAGGCCGTCGACGCCACCAGCGGCATCGTCGCCACCTACGACGGCCAGCCGATCGACGCCGTTTACAGCGCCAACATGGGAGGCCAGACCGCCGCCGCCGAAGACGTCTGGGCCAACTACTCGCCCTACCTGCGCCCCGTCGCCTCGCCGTTCGACTCCCTGGCGCTCGGCAGCGGCTGGGCGGCCGACGACTATGAATGGACGGTCGAGTTGACCCCGGCCCAGTTGCTCGCCGGGCTCCGCCGGCGCGGTTACGACCTGACCTCGCTGGAAGCGGTCAGCGTCATCGCCGACGACGGCTTCGGCCGGGCGGTCGCGCTGGAGATACGCGGCCGGCCGTTCACGCTCACCATCTACCGCGACGAGATCCGCTACGCGCTGGGCATCAAGAGCACGGTGGTCGCGGTTTCAACCACTGCCGAGAAGCACGCCCGCGCGGTGGTCGGCGCGCCGGGGATCGCCGCCGAGCGCTGGCCCGCCGGCGCCGCCAGCGGCGGCTACCGCCGCTCCATCGCCTTCGAGGAGACGCCCGAGGACGTCCGCCTCAATAACGGTTCCGTCTTTACCCGCGAACTTATCCTGCCGGAGAGCATCGTGCTCACCGGCCGCGGGTTCGGCCATGGGGTCGGCATGAGCCAGTGGGGGGCGCAGGGGATGGCGCTGGACGGCAGCGATTTCGAAGCGATCTTGAAGCACTACTTCACCGGGATCGAACTGACCCAGGCTGGCTGATGGCGGTCGGCCGGGCAGTGCGTCCCGGGTCCCGGAACTACGGCAACTAGCCGGCGCGGCGGACCTTCTGCAACAGGAATTGCTCCCAGGAGCCCTGAATCTCACCGTTGGCGCGTCGCAATATCATCCGGCCCGGCGTGATCACCGGCTGGCGCGGCCGACGCCGCAGGCGCATGCCGGCCTCTTTGGGACTGCGCCCGCCCTTGCGCCGGTTGCAGGGTTTGCAGGACGTCACCAGGTTCTCCCAGCTGCGCGCGCCGCCGCGATGCTTCGGGTAGACGTGGTCGATGGTGAAGTCCAGTTCGCGCCGCCCGCAGTACTGGCAGGTGTGGTTATCGCGAGCGAAGACCTCGCGTCGCGTCAGCTTCACCCCGGGGCGCGGCCGCTTGATGTAGTAGGTCATCCGGATCACCGACGCCCGCGGATACAGGGCCTCGGCGGAGACTATGTCGTTGGGGTAGCGCTCCATGATCTCAGCCTTGCCCTTGTCCACCAGCACGAAGGCGCGCGAGTCGGCACATACGTTCAGCGGTTCGTAGTTTTGATTCAGAACCAGTACACGCATCCAGGGCCCCCAGCGCTGGAGTCAGACAGTTGCGCGATGATACACGAGGTTTCGGTGGGCTGGCGGTTTATGTCAAGTGCGACGACGGTGCCCGTTTCTTGCACCGGGCCCGGCCACCGTATCCTACGGGCATGAACCAACCAATCGAAGCCACCACCTACGCCCGTCTCCGCTTCAGCCGCCGGGGGCCGGCCCGCTACCTGTCGCACAACAGCCTGGTGACGGTCTGGGAGCGCGGCTTCACCCGGGCCGGCCTCGCTCTGAGTTACTCGCAGGGCTACTCGCCGAAACCGGTGCTGCGCTTCGGCCCGCCGGTGCCGGTCGGCTACCTGGCCCTGGCCGAGCTGCTGGATGTGCGGCTGGTGGGCCCGGTGGAGCCGTCGGAAGTGGTCGCGGGACTCAACCGCAGTCTGCCCGGCGGGCTCGAGGTCGCCAGCGCCGAACTGCTCCCCGGGAAGCCGCCCTCGCTGATGGCCGCCGCCCGTTCGGCCGACTACGAAGTGCGCCTCGACGAGCCGTGCGCTGATCTGGCGGAGCGCGTGGCCGGGCTGCTGGCGCTGCCCGAACTGGTGGTTTCGATCGAGCGCCGCAAACGCACCCGCTCGGTGGATATCCGCGGCGCCACGCTGACGCTCGAAGTCGCTTCCGCGGAATCGCTCAACATGCGTCTGCAAATCGGCGAGGGCGCCGCCTGCCGGCCTGAGGACGTCCTGGCGGCGCTGTCGCTGTCCGCCGCGGCAATCACCCGCACGGACATCAAGTATGAGTTCGACTGAGGCCGCACTGCCGCCTTCCTTCGCGCCTGTCGAGCGCGCGTATTGAACATGCATTCAACTGATGTCGCGAGCGCCGCAATCCGGGCCATCTGCGCCAAGCTGCTGCCTGAATTCGATTTGAACTTCATCGAACCGGCGGCCATCGGGCACAGCGTTTACCGGATCGTGAGCGCCAAGGGCGACCGGCTGGCCCTGAAGCTGTTCGCCGACTCCGGTGACCGCAGCTCCGGCCCGGAGGCGCTGGCCACCGAAGCGGCCGCGCTGGACCAGCTACACCGCCTGGGCTGCCCGGTGCCGCGACTGGTGGCCGCCGACCCCAATCTCGGCGCGCTGGCCATGGAGTGGATCGACGGCCGGACGCTGGAGGCCCGTCTGCAGGGCAGATCCCTCGCGCCGTCGGAGCGGGAGAGCGTGCTGCGCAGCCTGGCAGCCATGGAAGCCGCCTACCAGGCGCTCACCGCCCGCCGCGAACCGGCCGCCGTCGCCGCGCACCGCGAGCTGATCACGCGAACGCGCCACGAGCTAACCGAAATAGCCGATTGTCCGCCGGTTGCCATCGACCCCGCCGACCGCGAGCGCTGGGCCGGGGCACTGGAAGACGCCGCCGACGCGGTCACCGCCGGCCCCTGGAGCTACGGCAGCCTTGACTGCTCGGCCTCCAACCTGCTGCTGGCCGGCGACCGCGCTTATGTGATCGATCTGTCGATACTGGGCGCCGAGTGGCGCGAGCGCCGCACCGTCCGCCATGCCATCGCCACCGGCTCGTCCCATCCCGAAGGCCGCTATGCCAGCCTGTTCAACAGCAGCTCCGCAGCCACCTATTCCCAAATCTTCAACCCCGACGCCCCGACCGAAGCGGTCGCGCAACTGCTGGACCTGCACCACCTCCTGGTGCTGTTCGGGGCGCTCGCCCGCCAGCGGCGCTCCCCGAACTCGCCCGCCGACCGCGAACGCCGCCGATCGCTGTTCGGCCTGTTCCGGCGACCGCTGGTCCCCGGCGGCATCGCAGGCGCGCTGCGCGATCTCCTGCGCCCTGATGCCTTAGAATGGGCCAACTGTGGGGAAGTTTGAAGCACCAGGGGGCGAGCAACGGTGACATCAAATCCATTCCGGCCGCGACCGCGCGACCTGTCCGCCGCCGGCATTCCGTGGATCGCGCGCATGGCCGACAAGGCCCGCGCCGCACACGACGGCACCATTGACGAATACATCTATCCCTGACCCATCGACGTTCGGGTGCTCGGTGAGCTTGCCCTAGACGACAAAGAGTTCATGGCGCTGGCGGTAGAGAGCGGCGACGACGCCGAACTGGCCCGCGAGATCAAGGCCAAGCTCGGCCGCTGACGGCACCGGCGACGCGCCTCGGCGCAGACTCATTCGGGCCAGCGCCGCCCCATCCGGTCTCTCAAAAGCGACCCGTCGGCGGCGCGTCCAAACCGGCAGCCTCCATGGGGCGCCAGAACCTGCTCGACACCCCTGCCCCATCTGCTATCGTGCCTGCGGCCCGATAGCTCAATTGGCAGAGCAACTGACTCTTAATCAGTAGGTTGTGGGTTCGATTCCCACTCGGGTCACCAGGGGCAGTTTCATTTGGCTGAAAACTGAG
>JASLPR010000095.1 GCA_030744875.1 Chloroflexota bacterium | reverse complement strand
TGCCCGATTGCGGCTTCAAGTTGTGATCCAGGCTGCCAAATACGGTGCCAGTTGCTGCAATCGTTGCTGCAAATCGGCTGCTAGGCCCTACCAGACGGACGGCTCGAACCAGTAAATGGCGCGAAAAGAAGCTAGATGGTGCCGAAGGTGGGATTTGAACCCACACGCACAAAAGTGCACGGCGCCCTGAACGCCGCGCGTCTGCCAGTTCCGCCACTTCGGCTGGGGCATCAATTCTACGGTATGTGGCGGTGGTTGGGGGAGACGGAAACGCGCGGCGCTGCCTGAATAAGACCTGGCGTCTGCCAGTTCCGCCACTTCAGCTAGGACTGCTGTTTCTATGGTGTGCGGCGGCCGTTGGGGGGAGTTTGGGACACGGCTCGCGAGCGGGCGAGACGGCGCGGCGCGGCGCGGTTGAGATAGGACCGGGCGTCACCAATTCCGCCCCCCCGGGTCGGTGGACGGAACTCCGTGCGAAACACTGGAGCTGATTACTGGTAGCGGGGGTCGGATTTGAACCGACGGCCAAGAGCTTATGAGTCTCCTGCTCTACCACTGAGCTACCCCGCCGCGCGACCACACGGGTCCGGTGGGCCCACCTGGATTCGAACCAGGGACCAACCGGTTATGAGCCGGCCGCTCTAACCGCTGAGCTATGGGCCCCGGCACCGGGTGCCGGACAACAATTTCAAGCGAACGTCCGGTTTGTCGAGCCCCGTACGGCTCCGTTTTCCCGGACGGAAATCGTATCACAGGGAGGCCGCCGGCAACCGACGTCGGAACGCTTTCGAGGATGGATGCCAAGACTCTACAATTGCGCACTTGCGTGACTCACGAAGCGACCCCGGAGTGGAGCGGATGGCGAGAGCGATCACCCGAGAGTCCATTCGCGGCGGGCTGGTGGGCGTGCGCTTCCGTAACAGCCGGTGCATGTATTTCTGTCGCTCCGGTGATGACGGCCTGCTGCCGGGCGATTTCGCCGTGGTGACCACTTCCGCCGGGGATGAACTGGGGAAGGTGGTACTGGGAGTGGCGGCGGGGTCGAGTGACATCCCGACCGCCGGTCGGCAGATCGTGCGCCGGGCGACGGCGGCCGACCTGGAATCGCTGCAACAGGCTCTGCAGGGGGAATTCGCGGCGCAGGTTCAATTCTTGAGTTCGGCGACGGCGGCGGGGATCGATGTTTGCGCGGTCCGGGCGAACTACAGCTTTGACGGGAGTCGGGTAACCTTTCGATTCCGGGCGAGCGGGCCGGCCGATCGAGCCGAGCTGCGCCGGCGGCTGGGGGAAGAGTTTTCGCCGCGGGTCGTCCTGCGCCAGTTGAGTTCACCGGCGCAGCCACCAACCGGTGGCTGTGGCGACGGGGGCTGCACGACCTGCCCGTCGAACGGGATGCGGGAGCGAGCCGGGGCGGCGCTACCGAGTGCGGGGATGGCGCCGGCGGGAGCGTTTGCCAGCGGCTAGACCGGCGCGGTCGGTCGCAGGGCGGTGACTCCAGGCCGGTTGGGACGGACGCTACGCCTCTTGCTGAATCACTTCTGAATGCTCGGCGGCGTCCCGGGAGGTGATCCGGCGCAGGACGACAAACGCCAGAGCGCCGGTGACGATTTCGGCGGCGGCGGCAGCGAGGAAGATTCCTTCGAGGCCGAAGAGCAACGATCCGGCGATGACCAACGGAACGAGCAGAACGAACAGCCGGACGGCGTTCAGGACGGAGGCGTGGATGGGGCGGCGGTAAGCGTTCATGGCGGCAGTGGAGACCATCATGACGCCGAAGGCCCCGTAGCTGGCAGGGATGATGTAGAGCAGGCGGACGATGAGGTCGATGACGGCCGGGTCGGTGGCGAAGAGCATGGCGACGTTGCGCGCGAACAGCGCCAGGAGAGCGAAGAGTATCAGGCCCCAGATTAGGGAGAACCGCTGGGCGCGCACGATGGCGGCGCGGGCGCGGTGGGCCTTGCCGGCGCCGAGATTCTGCCCGATGAACGGGGTGAGCACCGAGCAGATAGCCATGAAGACGCCCATGGCCAGCCCGGCGACGCGGCCCCCAGCGCCGAGCGCCGCCACCGCCGCCGGCCCGTAGACGGCGACCATGCCGGTGAAGAAGGCCAAGGACAGCGGGGTGAGCGCGTTGGCCCCGGCGGCGGGGAGCCCGATGTAGAGGATCTGCCGCCACGAGGCAACGACGATGTCCAGCGGTGGACGCGCGAGCGTGAGCAAGCGCTCGCGGTGGCTGATGACCCAGAGACCGATGAAGAGACTGGCGGCCCGGGCAATCAAGGAGGCCAGCGCCGCCCCGGTGATGCCCATCTCGGGGAAGATCCAGATGCCGAAGATGAAGAAGGGGTCGAGGACGGCGTTGGCGACGGCGGACATGATCATGATCATCGCCGGGGTCCGCGTGTCGCCGGTGGCGCGGATGGCGTTGTTGCCGACCATGGGGATGATGACGAACGGCACGCCGATGTACCAGAGCACCATGTATTGACGGATGAAGGGCAGGACGTCGTCACCGGCTCCGAGCAGCCGGAAGAGGGGGTCGATGGTGACCAGGCCGAGGCTGGCGAAGAGCAGGGCGCCGAGGAAGGCGAGGATCAGGGTGTCGGTGGTGAGGCGGCGGACATTGGATTCGTCGCCTTCACCGATGGCGCGGGAGATGACCGCCGACGCCCCGACGCCGAGGCCCTGGCCGAGCGAACCGACCACGAGCGCGACCGGGAAGGTGAAGCTGATGGCGGCCAGCTGGAGGGTACCGAGGCGGCCGATGTAGACGGCGTCGACGAAGTTGAACGCCATGAAGCTGTAGATGCCGAAAGTCATCGGTAGGGTCAGCCGGAATAGCATCCGCCCGACCGGGCCCTCGGTCATCCGGGCCTTTCTGCGCTCAGCCAGTGGAACGGCCTCTCAAAGCGGGGCGCGCAAAGGTTCCGCCGGCCACTACCAGCCCTGCTCGCGCTTGTACTCTTCGTACTCGCGCAGGATGTCTTCGTTGGGCGGGTAGGCGGTGGTGCTGGGATAGCCGTCGACGCTGATCTTCTGGCGAATGAAGGCCTCTTTGCGCTCGGTGTCGAACCCCTCGGCGGCAATTTCGGCGACGTGCTCGGGCGGGATGGCGACGGTGCCGTCGGCGTCGGCGACGATGTAATCGCCGGGGATCACCGTGACGCCGCCGCAGCGGACCGGTTGGTCGTGGTCGGCCGGATATAGCCCGCGCGGGTAGCCGTCACCGTGGACGCCGCGCACCCAGACGGGCAGGCCAACATCGCTGATCTGGGCGGTGTCGCGGACGGCCCCGTCGGCGATGAGACCGACACCGCCGAGGTACTTGATGCGGGCGCTGAGGATGTCGCCGACCAGGCCGCCGGCCGCGACGTCGCCGCCGGCGTCGATGACCAGGATGTCGCCGGGGCGGATGGATTCGATGACCAGCCGCTGGGGGTTGCCCTCACCGCCACCGGGCTGGCTGACGACGGGCCCGCGCGCCGGCAAGAAGCGGAGGGTCCGGGCAAGGCCGACGATCTTGACCGTCGAGTCGAGCGGGGCGATGCCGGTCATGAAGGAGTTGCGGACGCCGCGCTTGCTGAGCAAAGCGGTGAGGGTGGCGGTGGTAACGTGGGCAAGCTTGTCGGCATGCG
>JASLPR010000094.1 GCA_030744875.1 Chloroflexota bacterium | reverse complement strand
AAACGGGTATTCGCCGTTGGCGCCCAGTTCGGGCGCGGCCAGTTCCTGGCGCTCGCCCGAGCCGGCCAGTTCGACCGGCCGCGCGATTTGGTCAATTTCGGCCCGGACTTCCTGCGCCGAGCGGAACCCGTAGTCGTGGCCCAATTGCGCCGCCAGCCGCGCCGGTATTTCCCAGTCGGCCCGTGCCTGGCCCTTTGCCGGCGCCGCCGCGTTGATTGCCACCACCCGGCCTTCGAAGTTCTGGAAGTGCCCGTCCTTCTCGGCGACCGTGGTCCCGGGCAGCACCACGTCGGCCAGTTCGGTCGTCGCGCTCGGGAAGGTGGCCTGCACGATCACGATCGCCGCCGCGTCCAGCGCCGCGCGCATGGCCGCCGGATCGGCCGCATTGCCGGCCGGGTCGTCGCCCAGTATGTAGATCGCCTTCATTCCGCCGCCCGCGATCAATTCATCCAGGGCGGCGCCCGGCGCGCGGTCCACCTCGGCCTTCCAGGCCCGCCCGGCCCGGCGGCGCGCCGCGTCGTCCTCGATCCGCGTCGGCCCCGGCAACAGATCCGGCGCCATCCCCGCCGCCAGCGCCCCGATCAGGTTGGCCCGATCCGGCAGCGGCGCGGTGATCGCGCCTTCCAAGCGCAGCGCCAGGTTCACCGCCGCCCCGGCCACCTCGGTCTCGCGGCCGTAGGTCCAGATGCCGGTGTCCCAGACGATCGTCACGTCGTCGACTTCTTCCATGATCGTGCGCATGGCCATCACCGTCGCCACGTCCACCCCGCTCGCCGACAAGTGCTCGACCTCGCCGGCCAGCGCCGCCAGCAGCGCCGCCTCGCCGCCGGGGCGCACCCGCGCCGTCACTTCCGCGAATGGATCCAATCCCGAGCCCAGCCGCGTCGCCACCAGCAGCCGGGTTTTACCGGCCCGCGCCGCCTGCTTCAGGTGCGCCGCCAGCACGTTGTGGGTCCCGTTGATGTCCGCCCCCACCACCAGCACTGCGCCGGCGTTCAGGATGTCGTCCTGCTGGTGGGCCACCGCGTCCGCGCCCAGCGCGTGCATGACGGTCCGCGCCGCCTTCTCGTAGCCATTGCGCCCCAGGTAAACGTTATTGCTGCCCAACACGACCCGGAACAGCCGTTGCAGGGCGTAGTTGTCCTCCACCGTCGCCTCGCCGGAGCCAATCGCCGCCACGCTCTCCGGACCACCGGCATCCACCGCCTGCGTCAGGCCGCGCGCCGCGAACTGCAGCGCCTCCGGCCAGGACACCGCTGCCAGCTCGCCATCGCGCCGGATCATCGGCTCCGTGATTCTCTCCCCGGCGTTGACGTGATCCCAGCCAAAGAAGCCCTTGCCGCAGGCGATCCCGCGATTCGGCTCCTTTACCGGCCGGACTCTTGCCCGCAGCACCTGGCCCTTGCGCGATTCCAGTTGCACCGCGCAGCCCACGCTGCAATGCGGGCAGGTGGTCTCGGTCTGCTCCGTCTGCCAGGCTCGCGCGTTGTGCTTGAACGGCCGGCTCAGCACCGCCCCCACCGGGCAGACCTCGATGCACATCCCGCAGCGTTCGCAGTCCATAAACTTGTGCTGGGCGCTGGCGATGAAACTCGCCGAGCCGCGCTGCACCACGTCCAGCGCGTGCACCCCCATCTGCTCGTCGCAGACCCGCACGCAACGGTAGCAGAGGATGCAACGGTTGTGGTTGATCATGATGACTTCGTTTAGGATTTCCTCGGGGTGGGCCTTGGAAACAGTCTCGAACGGGCTCTTCCAAATGTTCATCTCGAAGGTGGTGTCCTGCAGTTCGCAAGTGCCCGACTGGTCGCAGTAGGGGCAGTCCAGCGGGTGGTGTTGCAGCAGCAGTTCCATCGTCTGCTGGCGGGCTTTGCGCAGGGCCTCCGAGTTCGTCCGCACCTTCATGCCGTTGCCGGCCGGCGTGGTGCAGGAGGCGCTGGGTCGCGGCGGGCCGGGCTCGATCTCCACGATGCACATCCGGCAGGCGCCGGCCGGCTCCAGGATCTCGTGATCGCACAGCGTCGGGATGTCGATCCCTATTCCGGTCGCCGCGTCGAGCACGCTAGTGCCGCGCGGCACCGTCACTTCGATGCCGTCGATGGTCAGGGTTACGGTTGCCTCAGCGATGTCCGTTTCCTCCGGATTCCCCCACTACCGATCGACCTCTCCGAGCACGATGTCGATGCTCCCGATGCACGCCACCAGGTCCGCCAGCAGCGAGCCCTCGACCATTTGACTCAATATCGACAGGTTCACGAACGATGGCGCGCGGATGTGGCAGCGGTAAGGCGTGCCCGAGCCATCGCTCACAAAGTAGTAGCCAAGTTCGCCCTTGGGCGCTTCGGTCGCCATGTAGACGTCCCCGGCCGGCGGCGAGTATCCCTCGATCACCAGCTTGAAGTGGGCGATCATCGCCTCCATGTCGCCGGCCTGGTCGCCGTCCGCCGAGCCGGTCACCCGCTCGATCTGCGGCATCGTGACCTGGGCGTTGGCGATGTTGGTCGGCTCGCCGCGCAGTTCGCCGGCCTTCGCCACCGCCTGCCGCAGAATCCCCAGCGCCTGGCACATCTCGTTCAGCCGCACCATGAATCGCGAATACACATCGCCGTCCTGGCCCACCGGAATCTCGAATTCGACCTCGTCATAGCGGCAATAGGGCTGCGCCCGGCGCAGGTCCCAGGCCACCCCCGAGCCGCGCAGGCAGGCTCCGGTCAGGCCGTAGCTGATCGCATCCTCCGCCGACACCATCCCCACCCCGATCGTTCGCGCCCGGAAGATCTCGTTGTCGGTCAGCAGGGTGTCGAAGTCGTCGATGCGGAACCCGTCCACGAACTCCAGAATGCGATCCAGCCAGCCCGGCGGGTCGTCGTGCCGCCCGGTGCCGCCAACGCGCATGTAGCTGGTGGTCAGCCGCGCCCCGCAGCCCTCCTCGAACAGCGCGCTGATCTTCTCGCGCTCGCGGAAGGCATACAGGAACATCGACATCGCGCCGATGTCCAGCGCGTGGGTCCCGATCCACACCAGGTGCCCGTAGAGTCGCGCCAACTCCAACACCACCATCCGCAGGTAGTGGGTTCGGTCGGGAATCTCGTCCTCGATGCCCAGCAGCTTTTCCACCGCCAGGATGTAGCCCAAGTTCCCGGCCGGGGCGGCGGTGTAATCGGTGCGGTCGGTGAAAGTCATGCCCTGGTAGTACTTGCGGTTCTCGATCAGTTTCTCGATGCCGCGATGCAGGTAGCCGATATCGCAGGTGGCCTCGCGGATGTTTTCGCCGGCCACCCGCGTAATCACCCGCAGGACCCCATGGGTGCTCGGGTGCTGCGGGCCGATGTTGAGGATCATCTCCTGTTCCTCGCCGATACCCGCCTCCGGGGCTTCGTGGTCAGTCCGCATCCGGCGCCTCCGCTTCCGCGGCCCCGTCCCAGAAGTCGTCGCCCTCCACCTTGCCGGCCGCGTCGGTCTGGTAGCCATCCACCGGGAAATCCGGGCCATCCACCGGGAACTCCTTGCGCAACGGGTGCCATGGATAGGGCTCCGGCATCAGGATGCGCCGCAAGTTCGGGTGCCCGGAGAACTGCACTCCCATCAGGTCATAGACCTCGCGCTCCTGCCAATCGGCGGTCTTGTAGAGGCCGCTCAGCGAAGGCACCTCGCGGTTGCGCGCCACCCGCGTCTTCACCACCATAAACAGGTTCCGCGTCAGCGAGCGCAGGTGATAAATCACCTCGTATTCCAGCGGCTCCCCGGGCCAGTGCACCGCCGTGATCGACGCCAGCATGTTCATGTCGAGGGCGTCGTCATCCTTCAGGTCGCGGATCACCGCCGACAGGCTGCCTACGTGCACCTCGACGGCCAGGTCGCCGCGGTAGATGCGCTCGCCGACGACCCGCCGGCCCAGCAGTTCGCGCACCCTTTCTTGCAACGCTTCGGCATCGTAGGCCGGCGTGTTGCTGACTTTGATCATCGCCCCACTACCGCTATTCCTTGCTCCAATCGAAGACGCCCATCTTCCAGCCCACGATGTCCGCCACCGCCAGCAGCGTCACGAACAAGATCATCGCCACCAGCATGGTCACCTTCTCGGCCATGTCCTCGGCTTGCGCGAAGCGCACCGCCCACGGGTAAAGGAAGATCAGTTCTACGTCGAAGACCACAAACAGCATCGCCACCATGTAGAAGCGCACGTGATGGCGTCCGCGGGTATCGCCGGTCGGCGGCACGCCCGACTCGTAGGCGTCCATTTTTCCCGGCGTCGGGTGCTTCGGGCGGATGAGCCCGGCGCCGACGATGCTGGCCCCGGCGAAGGCCAAGCCGAGGATGATCATCATGGCGACGCCTATATACGGAGGCACTTAGCGCCGCCCTCTGATGGCGTTGGCCGGGAGCGCCATGCTGAGCCGGAGTATCCTGGCGACGCCTGCATACGGAGGCATCTGGCGCCGCCTCGCGTGAGCCGCGTAGGGGAGGGCGATGCTCGGCTCAGGCATCTCAACCGCTCCCACCTTCGCCGGCATTCAGGTCAACCTCTCGCAGCGGGAATCTACCCCGCGAAAACCCGACCCATTGTAGAGAATCAGCCGCCTAGCCGTTGGCCAGCGAATACGACAGGTACTCCACCTCAACCGCCAGGTCCACGTTCGTCAACTTCACGTCCTCCGGCGCGGTCAGCGCCCGCGGCGCGAAATTCAAAATCGCCTTGATTCCTGCCGCTACCAGGCTGTCCACCACGTCCTGTGCCGCAGCCGCCGGCACGGCGATCAGCGCCAGCTCGATTGCGTGCTCTTGCACCAGCCGTTCCATATCGCTCAACGGCTCCACCGGTACCCCGGCCACGGTCGATCCGATCTTGCGCGCGTCGGCGTCAAACGCCACCGCAAAGCGCGTCCCGTGGCGGTCGAAGCCCTTGTAGGCCAGCAGTGCCCGGCCCAGGTTGCCCACACCGACCATCGTGATATTGCGCGGCTGGTCGGTCCCCAGGATCGAGCCAACTTCCTCGCGCAGGCGGCCCACCGAGTAGCCCACCCCGCGCTTCCCGAAACTGCCAAAATAGGCTAGGTCGCGCCGCACCTGCGGGGCGCTGAAGCCCGACAGTCGCGACAGCCGCGCCGAGGAGATATTCTTCGTGCCGACCGCCATCTCCACATCCAGCATCCGCAGGTACGTCGATAGCCTTCGAATGGTCGATGGCGGTATGTTTGGTTTTGTGGATCGACGCTCGGTCAAACTGACACCTTGTTGTTTAGGCCTTTCCGAATTCTATTGCAGCGAGACCAAGTTTGTGAATGAATTAACACAGTTGCCGGCGCGCGCCGGGTGAGCCGGCCCCGCGCTGGCGTTGACGTTGGCGGTACTTTCACCGACCTTGTCGCCATCGAGAACGGCCGCATCGTCGTCGGCAAAGTCCTCAGTACCCCGGGCGATCCCAGCCGCGGCGTGCTCGCCGGGCTCGCCGGGTTGGGCGTCACCGACGCCCGGGCCATCGTCCACGGCAGCACCGTCGCCACCAACGCGGTCCTGGAGCGCAAGGGCGCGCGGACGGCCCTCATCACCACCGGGGGATTTCGCGACGTGCTCGAAATCGGCCGCCAGAACCGGCCCGACCTCTACGCCACCGAGCCGGTCCTGCCGGTGCCGCTGGTCGGGCGCGATCTCCGCCGCGAGGCTGCCGAGCGCGTCGATCACCACGGCCAGGTGCTGACCCCGCTCGACGACGCCGCGCTGCGCGAAACCATCGCCGCGCTCAGCGACGCCGGGGTCGAGTCCTGCGCCGTCTGCCTTCTCTTCTCGTTCCTGAACCCGGAGCACGAGCGCCGCACCCGCGATCTGCTCCGCGAGGCCGGCTTCGAGTACGTCAGCCTCTCCTCGGACATCATCCCCGAGTTCCGCGAGTTCGAGCGCACCAGCACCGTCTGCCTCAACGCCTACGTCGAACCGATCATGTCCGCCTACCTGCAGCGTCTGGCCGACGAGGCCCCCGGGCCGCTCTGGATCGTGCAGTCCAACGGCGGCGTTCTGCGCTCCGACGAGGCGGCCGCCGAACCGGTCCGCACGGTCCTCAGCGGTCCTGCCGGCGGGGTGGTCGGCGCCCTCGAAACCGCCGGGCGCTCCGGATTCGACGGCATCGTCACCTTCGACATGGGCGGCACCTCCACCGACGTCGCGCTCTGCCCCGGCCGCCCGCTCCTGACCAACCAGGGGCAGGTCGGCGGCTTCCCGGTGGCCATCGGCATGATCGACATCCACACCGTCGGCGCCGGCGGCGGCTCGCTGGCCTATCTCGACGACGGCGGCGCCCTCCGGGTCGGACCGGAATCCGCCGGTGCCGATCCCGGCCCGGCCGCCTACAGGCGCGGCGGCGAGCGACCGACGGTCACCGACGCCAACGTCGTCCTCGGGCGGCTGCCGGTCTCGGGGCGGCTCGGCGGCACGCTGCAACTCGACCGCGATCTCGCCGGGAAGGCCGTCGGCCAGCTGGCCGCCGCGATACCCGATCTGCGCGATCTCGACCCGGCCACCGCCATCCGCCGCACCGCGCTGGCCATCCTCGAACTGGCCAACACCAGCATGGAGGGCGCGCTGCGGGTCATCACTGTCGAGCGTGGCTACGACCCCCGCGAGTTCACCCTCACCGCCTTCGGCGGCGCCGGCCCGGTGCACGCCTGCGACCTGGCCGACCGCCTGCATATCCCGCGCGTGCTGATTCCGCGCTACCCCGGGGTCCTCTCCGCCATGGGCTGCCTGGCCGCCGACCGCCTCCGCGCCTACTCGCGCACCGTCATGCTCCCCGCCGAAGCGGCCCACCTGCCGGACATCGAGCGTGTCGCCGCCGAACTCGAAGACTTGGCCCGCGCCGATCTCGCCGCCGAGTCAACGGCCCCCGAACTGGCCCGCGCTCTCGACATGCGCTATTTGGGCCAGTCCTACGAACTGGCGGTTCCCTGGGATGAGCCCGGGATCGACCGCGTCCTCGCGGCCTTCCACGAAGCCCACGAGCGCCGCTATACCTATTCTGACGAATCGCTGCCGGTCGAGATCGTGTCCGTGCGGGTCACCGGGGCGGTCGCCTCGCCGGGGCTCCCCGATGCGCCGGCAGCCGGAGAATCACCGCCGATCGCTCACGCGGAAAAGATCGCCGTCACCTTCGGCGACGCCGAAGTCGAGGCCGGCCTGCTGGATCGCGAAGCGCTGCGTCCCGGCGCGATTTTCGACGGGCCGGCCATCCTCACCCAGACCGACTGCACCACCGTCGTCCCGTTGGGCTGGACGGCCACCGTCGATGACCACCTGAACCTGGTGCTCACCCGGCCCGCGGAGTAGCAACCCCGTGACCGCCGGCGGCGACGACCTGGCGGGAATGCTCCGCGGACGCATTCGGCGTGACGGCCCCATCAGCTTTGCCAGGTTCATGGAAGCCGCCCTCTACCACCCCGAGTTTGGCTACTACACCAGCTCCAGCGGCGGACCCGACGATTACTTCACCAGCGTCACCGCCCACCCCGCGTTTGGCGCGATGCTGGCCAACCACCTCGACGATGTCTGGCGACTACTGGATCGGCCCGAGCCGTTCCGAGTGGTCGAACTGGGCGCCGGTGACGGCCGCCTAGCCGGGCACATCCGCGCTGCCGCCGCCGGGTTTCCCTGGGGCGCAAAACTCGCCTACACCGGCGTCGAGATCAGGCCTGCTCCGCAGGCATCTATCTCCGCCGGCGTGCGCTTTGTCACCTCTATTGAAGAGGCAAGGGACGCCGTCTACGAACCCTGCGCAGAGCGTACAGAAGAAACAGCCGGGGGCTGCGTGGCCGTCATCAGCAACGAGTACTTCGACGCCCTACCCTTCCACCTCCTGCGCCGCGAGGGCAACGACTGGATTGAAGAATTAGTTGACATAACTGACGATGGCTTCTCGTACATAGACGCCGCGCCAACTCCCGATCTGCTCGCCTATGCCGACACTTACGGCACGAATCTCCCCGACGGCGGCCGCCTCGAAGCCCGCCCCGCGATCGCCGCCATCTATTCCGAAATCGCCACGCTCGCCCCGCGCATCGCCATGACCACCATCGACTACGGCGGGCTCGCCGCCGACATCCACGGCGAGAGACTCAAAGCCGGCACCGCCCTGGCCTATCGCGGGCACCGCGCTGGCGAGGACCTTCTCCGCGATCCCGGCCGCCAGGACCTAACCGCCCACGTCAGCTTCACGGCCCTCATCGACGCCGGCGCGGCCGTCGGGCTTGCCCACCTCCCACCGACTCCCCAGGCCGACTTCCTGGTCGCGCTCGGCATCGGCGAATACCTGCCGCACCTACAAACCGTCCCCGGCGTCACCCCCGAGCGCTACGCCCGCGAACGCGCCGCCGTCATGCAGCTCCTCGACCCGCAAGAAATGGGCCGCTTCCCGGTCCTCTTCCAACTCCCTTCGGGAGTTTCGTCTCCTACCTCGAATACCCGCCAAATTCGAGGCTTTCAGCCCTCTCTCTAGCATCCTGACCGAAGGCCAATCGGCGCCGACCAATCAGAAGAAGATCCATCGGGGATTGCCCATGACCCGCTGTGACGAGTCAGCGAACGCTGGGGATTTCGACCGCTTTGCCGCCTTGCATGGCCGACTCGTGGGCGCAGATACCGGCTGCTGCCCAATCGGCCGCTGCGACGGCGTCCAGCGTCGGCGGGCGTTCCTCGACGATCGCCCGTACGAATTCGTGCACCAGGTGCGGGTGCGAGCCGCCGTGGCCACCGCCCTGCAGGAACGAGCGGTCTGGGTTGGCCTCGTCGTAGACAGTCTGCCGGGTGAACCGGGCGATTTCGGGCGGCAGCAGATCTGCCCGATCCGGTATCTCGACGCGCTCCGCCGATACCTCGGTCACCCGCGACCGGTTCTGCCCGGCCATCCGAAACAGCACCGGCGCTTC
>JASLPR010000093.1 GCA_030744875.1 Chloroflexota bacterium | reverse complement strand
ACGAAGTGCTCATCAAAGATTGGTGGTGGTGTCAAGTAGCTGTCATGATTCCCGTCGTGACGCAGCACGAGCGCTGGCGACTCTACACTCACTTTCACGATCTCCCGCGTGTGCTCGTCCATCGCCTGCAGCAGTCGTGCGAACTGCTCCGGGTGATCATGTAACTGGTAGTAGGTGTTCTCGTAGCCCACGAACTCCCGCATTAACACATGAAAGGGACAGTACCCAGCGCCTCCGATCGGCAAACCGTCATCGCCAATTGAAGCATCAAACTCCCGAAACTCGTCGTAGGTCGGTACGACTTCAGTATTCTCGATCACATGAATTGTGGCGTCATAGTCTTCTACGCTCTTGATCATGTGCTCGATTTCCAATCCATTTACCCCGTGCTGCTTCAACTCCGGTGTCTCACGAAACAACTTGCTAACTGTCCCGAACGGTGTCTCGTACTCCGTCACTGTGTTCCGCCCCCCGTCCTTCTCGTGAACGGTCTCTCGCACTTTTGTATTACGCACCTCTAGCCGGTACACCGGCGCCATAATCCCCTTGATGCCCCATCCCATCTCGCGGGTCGCTTCGTAGAGGTCCATCCCCTCCAGCCGGTCCGGCAGCGTCCCCTCGCGCACCGCCGAGTCGAACCACAGCTCCCAGCGCGGCGCGAACGGCACATGATCCACCGCCTCCCCCCGGATCGACGCCAGCATTCGCTCCCGATGGGTCATCTGTTCAGCTCCATCTCGCATTCAGATCGCAATCGGATATTCGCCAAACTCCTGCACCGCCTCCCCCATCGCCACCACGTTTTCCGGCACGTTATAGGTAACCACGCTGTTGCCCGAAGACACCATGTAGCGCCCGTGCGGTCCCAGCCGGGCGATCAGGTTGCGCACCGTCTCCCGCACCCTTTCCGCCGGGCCGCGGGTCAGGTAGTCCACGTCCACGTTGCCAACCAGCACCAGTTCCGGAAACGCCTCGCGGACCGCGACGATGTCCATGCATTGCGGCTCGATCGGGTTGAACCCGGTGATCCCCATCTCCACCAGGTCCGGCAGCAGCGCGCTGAGGTCGCCATCGCTGTGATAGATCCAGGCGATTCCCGTCTCCCGCACCGCCTCCGCGAACCGCTTGATGTGCGGGGTGAAGATCTCGCGGAACATCGCCGGCGACCACAGCATCCCGCCCTTGCCGGCGATGTCGTCCGAGGTCCAGAACAGGTCGAACCCCATCTCGGCCGCCAGCCGCACCGACGCCACCGAGTAGTCCACGTAGCGACTCAGAACTTCGCCCACGAACTCGGGGTCGTCGGCCAGCATCAGGTAGAACCGTTCCATCCCCATACCCAGGTAGGTCGCCGAGATTCCCACCCGCGAACTCATCGCCGTCGCGTAGTCGCCGCGTTCGGCCATGAACTCCTGAATCGGCCCGCGCACCGCCTCGCTTTCGAGGTCCGGAAACTGCAGCTTCTCCAAGTCGGCCCGCGTCTGCAGGTCCCCGTCCATGAAGAACCCCATCCGGTCTTCGCCCTCGGCCTTGGTGGCCGGCAGCGGCGGGCGCAGCGCGCTGGTCACGTTGTCGCGGTGCAGCCGGTCGTTCACCGCCCGCTGCATTTCCATTGGCATCGTCTCGGCCTCGCTGGCCTCGAAATAGCGCGGGTCGCCCAGTTCCCGGTCCAGCAGCCGGCAGGCGAACCGATAGTCCACGATCAGCTCGCAGTAGGGCACCCGGTCCGGTTGCTCCCCCGCCAGCACCGCTCGGATACGCTCTCGACTGGTCATTCGCGCCGTACCTCCCCGCGCGGCAGCTCCGCGCCCCCCATTCTAGTTATACGGCGACGCGTCCGCGCCCGGCCCTATCATCTAGACTGTTGCAAGTCTCCCCGGGACCACGCCCTTGCCCGCCGAACTCACCCCAATCGAACGCGCCCGTCGCGCCCTCACTTTGCAGTCGGTCGACCGCCCGGCGGTGGGCGGCGGCTTCGTCACCAACGCCCGCGCCCTCGAGCGCGCCGCCGGACGGGACTCGTTCTGGACAGACCCCGAGGCCACCCTACTGGCGGCCTACCGCCGCTGGCAGGTCGACGTCATCTTCCACATGGAGCTGCCCGAGCGCCCCCCCGGCGCCCCCGCCCCACCCCTCATCACCGAGCCCACCTACCGCTCCGACTTTGACGCGACCCTCGACCCCGACGACTTCAATCGACCCGAGGACGTTGTGCATTATGTCAACTCCCTGCCCGATCCCGAAGTGGCCGGTGACGCCATCGACCACCGCGCCGAATACGCCGCCTGGCTCAAGCTGGTCACCGTCCGCCAGGACGCCATGCCCGACATCCTCTGGGTGCCCGGCCACCAGGCCGGCGTGGTCCGGTTCATGTGGTACATGGACTTCGGCTTCGAGCCTTACTTCATGGCGCTGGCGCTTCATCCGGAGGTCGTCGAGCGGCTCTTCGCCATTGAGGCCGCCCGCGCCCACCACCGCAACCGCGCCATCGCCCGCTGCATACGCGAAAACGACCTCCTGCCGGTCGTGTACATGGGCGAAGACATCTGCGACAACCGCGGCCCGCTGGCCCGGCCCGAAATCCTGCGCCGCCACTACTTCCCGCATCTTGAGTACGCCTTCCAGCCCCTGGTCGAAGTCGGCATCCGCATCCTCTGGCACGTCGATGGCCTGGCGCGCGAGATCGTCCCCGACCTGCTCGCCGCCGGCGTCGGCGGGTTCCAGGGTTTTCAGGAAGAGCTGGGCATGACCCTGGCCAACTACCGTGCGTTGCGCTCGCCGGGCGGCGACCCGTTGCTGCTGGTCGGCAGCGTTTCCGCCGTCGAGACCATGCCCTTTGGCTCCCCCGACGATGTCCGCACCGACGTCGAGCGCTGCATCGACACCGGGCAGCCCGACGGCGGCTTCGTGCTGATGCCCTCGAGTTCCCTGGGCGACGACGTTTCCGCTGACAGCATCGATCTGATGTACGCCCACGCGCGGGCATACGGCAGTTCTCTGGTCCTCTAGATCAGCCCGTCGGCAGCCTGCGTCAGGGAGTCGCCGACCAGTCGCCCAAACCCATTAGCCCGCCGAAAAGAGGAAGGCTGACTGTATCAGTTGTGGCGGGCGAGCTCGCGGTCGATGGCGTCCAGCAGGCTCTGCAGTTCTTCCAGGTCGGCGCCCTTGTCGCGGGCATCCTCAGCCAACTCGCGGGCCTCCAGCACGCCCTTGCGGATATCATCGGCGCCTTCCAGGCGGACGGCACTCTCGTAGAGATCGCGTACTTCCAGAACCATGCGGCGAGCGGCTTCCTCGGCGGATTCTTCGACGGCGGCGCCGACCATTCGTTTGGCCAGGGCCACGCCACTGGCCGCGTCGGGCGCGTAGCCGTCGGCGCCGACTTCATCGGCGTACTGCTGGGTTACGGGGGCGCCGCCGATGATGACCTTGGTTTCGATGGGTAGGCCAGCCTCTTCGATGGCGTCCACTACGCGTTTCATCTGCACCATGGTCGTGGTGAGGAGGGCGGAGATGGCGACGATGTCGGCCTCGGTCTCGCGGGCCTTGGTCACGTATTCCTCGACGCTGCAATCGGTGCCTAGGTCGATCACGTCGAAGCCGGCGCCCTCCAGCATCATCCCGACCAAGTTCTTGCCGATATCGTGCAGGTCGCCCTTGGCGGTGCCGATCACGACCTTGCCGATGGACTCCACGCTCTCCTCGGCCAGCAGGGGACGCAGCAGGTCCAGCCCGGCCTTCATGGCGCGGGCGGCGATCAATACTTCGGGCACGTAATACTCATTACGGCGAAAGCGATCGCCCACGATGTCCATGGCCGGGATCAGGCCACGGGTGACAACCACCTGGGCGCTGGTGTCGTTGTCGATACAGGACTGCACCAATCCCGGCGAGCTTTTAGCGTCGCCCTTGATGATGGCTTCGTGGAGTTCAGCTAACGTCGAATCGAGTTCAAAAGCAGCCACGTCTTCTCCTCTGGTCGTAGGCACCGACACGTCCACGCGAGGCTCCCGACGGAGCTTCGCTTGGGTCGCATTGTCAGGCTCCGCTTGCGAACGAGTCAAGCCCGCCGTTAGTGTCTCTCTGGTCGCGCCGTCGGCCCGGGGGCATAATTGCCGTGATTTCGCGGCCGTCACTCCCGGCGCCGCGCCCATTTCCTGGCTACAACTACCCGATGAACCAGCCCGCCGCCGACACCGTCACCGGCACGTTTCTTCCCGAGGATCGCGCCGTCGCGGCGCCGACCGGAACCACCATCCTCGATGCGGCCACGGCAGCCGGTATTCACCTTGAGACGATTTGCTCCGGGCGCGGCACGTGCGGCAAGTGCAGGGTGCTCGTCAAGGGTTATGAAGCGCCCGCGCCCACCCCGGTCGACAGCCGCCGCCTGTCCCCGGCGCAGTTGCAGGCGGGCTGGCGGATGGCCTGCGAGCATCCGTTCAGCGCCGACGGCGTGTATACCCATCCGCTAGTCGAGACCCAACTCCGCACCGTCCAGAGCGCCGGCATCGGTGAGATTCAACTGCGGCCCAACGTTCAGCAGCACGTCGTCACGCCGGCGGCCCCCGATCTCGAGCATCCGGTGTTCGACTGGCCGCGGGTCAAGGAAGAACTCGCCTCGCTGGCCGGCGGCGTTGACGCCTCGCTGGCGGCGTTGCGGCGGCTCTCCGGCGTCATCCGCGAGGCCGGCAACGGACCGATTACGGCGACCCTGGTGGGTAGCCGGGCCATCGATTTCGAGCCCGGCGACACGACGGCGGCGCCGGCCCTCGGGCTGGCGTTCGACATCGGCACCACCACGGTCGTCGGGGCGCTCATGGACCTCGAATCCGGCGCGGAATTGGCGGTGGCAGCCGAGCTCAACGGCCAGGCGGTGTACGGCGCGGACGTCATCTCGCGCACCACCTTCGCCGCGCAGGGCGAGGATGATCTGGAGACCCTGCGGATGGCGGTGCTGGAGACGATCAATGGCATCATCGACCGCCTCCTGCGCGCCGCCCGGGTGGAGCGCCGCCGGGTGCACGAGGCCACCTTCGTCGGCAACACCGTCATGCTGCACCTGCTCACCGGCATCGACCCGGCCGGCATCGGTTCAAGCCCGTTCGTCGGCGTTACGACCGAGTCGCTCACCACTACGGCCGCAGCTCTCGAAATCAATCTCGAAGCCGACGCCGGCGTCTTCCTCTTCCCCGCCATCGCCGGCTACGTCGGCGCCGACCTGGTCGGCGTCGTGGTCAGCACCCGCCTGGCGCAGCGCGAGGGCAACGTGCTGGTCATCGACGTGGGCACGAACGGCGAGATCGCGCTGGTCGCCAGCGGGCGGATTCTTTGCACCTCAGCGGCGGCCGGGCCGGCGTTCGAGGGCGCGGAGATCAGCCGCGGCATGCGCGCGGTCGCCGGCGCCGTCGAGCGAATCACCCTGGGCGAGGCCGGGCCGGAGCTGGGCGTCATCGGCGACATCCCGCCCACCGGCATCTGCGGTTCCGGGCTGGTCGACGCCGTCGCCGAGTTGGTGCGCACCGGGATCGTCAGCCCCACCGGCCGGCTGCTGCCGCCCGACGATCTCCCCGGCGACGTGCCCAAAGCCCTGCGCCGGCGGGTCCACTTCGATGACGATGGCGGTCGCTTCCTGCTGGCCGACGACGACCCGGACGCCGCCGACGCCCTCCCGTTGATCGCCACCGACATCCGCCAGTTGCAGCTCGCCAAGGCGGCCATCCGCGTCGGCGTTGACGTGCTCCTGGAGCGCGCCGGCATCGGGCCCGACGACCTGGACGAGATCCTGCTCGCCGGCGCCTTCGGGGCCTACCTTGACGCGGCGGCGGTGCTGAACATCGGCATGGTCCCGCCGATCCCTGCCGAGCGCATCCGTCCCGTCGGCAACGCCGCCGGACTCGGCGCCCGTCTCGGGCTCCTATCCCTGAATCACCGCGTCGAAGCCGAGCTTTTGGTCGGCGAAGTCGAATACCTGGAACTCTCCGCGGTCGCGGATTTCCAGTGGCTCTTCGCCGACGCCATGGCCTTCCCCGAACCAGCCTGACCCCCTCGCTATAATCCCGCCACGGGAGAAATCAGTAGGGGAGTCAGTTCATGGACGCCACCGCCGTCGCCGCCAAAATCGACTCCCACCGCGACTTCTGGTCGCGCCGCGCCGGCACCGGCCCGCTCATCAAGCGCACCCGCTATGGCAGCCTCAGCAAGATGGAGATTCATCTCGCCGACGGCACCATCGCCCCCGAAGGAACCTGGCTGCGCCCCGAGATGCTCGACGCCTCGCGCCTGGCCTACCTGGAGCGCCCGACCGCTTCCACGACCATGGTCATCGCCAACACCCAGGGCGACTCCGTCGCCGCCGCCGAGGCCGGCGACACCTTCGCCATCGTCGCCCCGGTACAGCGCGTCCCCTGGACCGAAGCCATCCTCGGCTGCCCGATCGGCATCGGCATCGAATCGATGTGGGCCGAGCCCTGCCTCGATGCCCTCAGCGATGTCGACGCCATCCGCGGCTGGCGCAAGAGCCCCTGGCTGGCCAAGCTGCTCGAAATCACCGCCGCCCTGGTCGAGCGCTTTCCGCCGCCGGTCATGGTCACCCAGTCACTCATGCGCGGCCCGGTGGACATGCTTGCCGCGATCCTCGGTGACGAACGTACGGTCTATGCCCTCAACGATTCCCCGGACCTCTGCCACCAACTGCTCCAGGTCTGCACCGAATCCTTCATCGGCGGCGGCCACGCCCAGTACGACCTGGTCCCGCGGGTCGAAGGCGGCCACTGCTCGTGGTTCGGACTCTGGGCCCCGGGAACCGTCATCCGCACCCAGTGCGACGCCTCCGCGCTGGTCGGCCCGGCCTGGTATGAAGAGCACATCCTCCCCTACGACATCCAGATCGCGGAGGCCTTCGACTACTCGATCATCCACCTCCATTCCGGCTTCCTGCACACCGTCGACGCTATTCTCAAACACCCGCTGCCAACGGCGATCCAGGTGGCCATCGATCCCGGCGGATTCGGCCCGCCGCCGGACACCCAGATACCGATCTTTCAGAAGATTCTGGAGAAGAAGCCGCTGTTGATCGAAGGCCGCCTGACCGAGCGCGAGTACGACGCCATCCGCGACGCCCTCCCCGGCGAAGGCCTCTTCATCAACGCCGCGATCGCCGAAGAAGGCTCGCCGGCGTAGGTCCCTTCGGAGCTTTCTTCCAACCCCGCGAAGCGGGCTAGTCGCGCAGCCCCGCCATCACTTCACCCGCCGCCACCACCGCCATGTCGATGTCTTCCTCCGTATGCGCCGTGCTGGTGAACGCCGCCTCGAACTGACTCGGCGCGAAATAGACCCCGCGCTCCAGAAGCGCGTGGAAATAGCGCCCGTAGCGCTCGGTGTCGGCGAACTCCGTTGCCGTCACGTAATTGCTGATCGCGGCGTCGTCCGGCGCGCCGTCCTTGATGAAGAACATCCCCAGCATCGTTCCCACGTGGGCCGTCTGCACCCGGATTCGCGCCGCGATGGCCGCCGCGCCCAGTCCCGCCGCCAGCCGTCCGGCCAGCGCCTCGGCCCGGTCGAAGCCTCCGGCCTCGCCGAGCACTTTGAGCGTCGCCAATCCCGCGTTCGTCGCCAGCGGATTCCCCGACAGGGTCCCCGCCTGGTACATCGCGCCCACCGGCGCCACGGTCTCCATGACATCGTGCCTTCCCCCGTAGGCCCCCACCGGCAGGCCTCCGCCGATCACCTTGCCCAGGCAGGTGATATCCGGTTGCAGATCCCAGCGCCCCTGCACCCCACCCGGCGAAGCCCGAAACCCGGTGATCACCTCGTCCAGGATCAGCAGTGCCCCGTTGTCCCGGCACAGTTCTTGCAGGCCGTCCAGAAAGCCCACCACTGGCAGCACCACGCCCATGTTTCCCGCCACCGGTTCCACGATCACCGCCGCGATGTCCGCGCCTTGTTCCGCGAAAAGCTCCTCCACCGCCGCCAGATCGTTAAACGGCGCCGCCAGCGTGTCGGCGGTCGTCCCGGCGGTCACTCCGGGGGAATCCGGCAGCCCCAGCGTCGCCACCCCGCTGCCGGCCTGCACCAGGAATCCATCGGCGTGGCCGTGATAGCAGCCGGCGAACTTCACGATCTTCGCCCGCCCGGTAAAGGCCCGCGCTAGGCGCACCGCGCTCATCGTCGCCTCGGTGCCGCTGTTCACCAGCCGCACCATCTCTACCGCCGGTAGTGCGTCCACGATCATCTGCGCCAGCTCCGTCTCGGCCGCCGTCGGCGCTCCGTAACTGGTCCCCCGCGCCGCCGCCTCGCCCACCGCCTGCACCACCGCCGGATGCGCATGACCGGCCGCCAGCGGACCCCACGACAGCACGAAATCCAAGTAGCGGTTTCCGTCGACGTCCCAGAAGTACGCCCCTTCGGCGCGCTTCACAAAGCGCGGCGTCCCGCTGACGCTGCCAAAGGCCCGCGCCGGGCTGTTGACCCCACCGGGAATCACCCGACACGCCGCCGCGAACAGTTCCTCTGAGCGTGATGTATCCATGGTCCCCTCGAATCAGCCGCAATCCACCGTCAAGGGTAGCGCCTCGCGGCCCCGGGCCGGGGCCGCGAAATCCCGCGTTCTAGACATACCGCGCGATCGCCATCTCACCACCGACCGTGCGCCCCGCCCGGTCGGAATTCAGTTAAGCGGCGATTCGCTCCTGGATATACCGCGCGATCGCCATCTCGATCGCCGCCGCCACCAGCAACGCCGAAGTCACGTAGCCAGCCATCGGTATCCGTTTCGCCAGCACTCCCATTCGCGCCCCCTGCTCCGGGGTCGGCGGCTGCCCCTTCAGGCTCGCCCCGATCCCCACCAGTTCCCGCATCGCCGGCCGCGAGACCAGCAGCCCGACCAGGAAACCGATCACCATCAGCGCCGCCCCGATAAACATCTGAGGCCCCAGGCGCTGGTAAGGAAGGTATCCAGCACCCCCCAGCGCAGCTTCAGCGCCATCCAGGCCCCGCTCCCGATGACCAACAGCGCCGCCGTGATAAACGTCGGAATCGTGATCGGCACCGGCGCGCCCATCACCGGCCCCTGCACCGCCGGCCCCAGTTGCTTCAGTCGCGGCGACAGGATGAACGTCATGAACAGGAAACTCCCCACCCAGAACACCCCCAGCCCAATATGCACGGTGCGCAATACAACCATCAACGGATCCATAGAATGCCCCCATTCAGGACTATTCGGCCAGCCGATTGAGTCTCTCCAGTCGCGCTGTTCAGGGTCAAGCGCATTTCAGGCCGGTCGCGCTTCTACCCTTCCACCTCTCACCAGGGCCCCGCCGCCAGTAGCCCATCAAAGACCTCCCGGTCTCCGGCATCCGGGATAGCCCGCCCCGCCGTCTCCGCCGCCGCTCGCAGTCCAGGCGCCTCGTCGCTACCCGCCAGCGACTCCGCCCGCGCCCGGCACTCCGCCGCGCAGGCCCGGTCAAACGGCGTCTGTTCCGCCGCGTTCAGTTCGCTCAGATCGTGGCAGGCCCGCGCCTGCTCCCGTACCATCTCCACCTGGCCCAGCCGTGCATGCACCGTCGCCAGCAGGTGCCGGCCTCGCTGACGTTCCAGCGCGCCGCCCGCCGCCAGCCAGTGCCGGTACGCCGCGTAGGCGGTCGCCAGCAGGTGCTGCCCATCCACCACTTCGCCCGCATCAGTCTCCAGCAGGTCCCAGGTCTCGTTGTTATAGGCCGCCGCAAACCAGCGCTCCGCCACCGCCCGATCGAACTCCGCCTCGGCCATTCCGCCCCCCTTCCAGCGAATTCGCCATCGCCTCCGGCGATTCTATTCCGCCCGGATTCCCTGGCCGGCCGTCTCGCCGGCTGATCGATCCTTGTAGTCAGAGCGGGGCACCGACTACGTCCCGCCCAACCGGGGGGGAGCCATGATTGACTACCTGCGTTTCTTGCACCTGTTCTTCGCCTTCACGCTGCTGGCCGGCGTCGGCATCCGCGACAACCCGCGCCTCCCCGCCGCCGCCGGTGTCCTCCTGCTGCTCACCGTCTTCCTGCTCGTCGACGTCGACATGGTCTTCAAACCGTTCTGAGCCCGCCCCGCGATTCCTTTCTTGCGACCAGGCACTCGCTCTGACCGCGCGTGCTGGCTCGGCTACAGCCCGTAGCTGGGGGCGTCGTAAAGGTCACCGTACTCCGCCCGGGTCTGCTCGATCAGCTCGCCTTCGTCGACCGGCAACTCCGCCAGGTCCGCCGCGATCCGGTCGAACCAGCGCGCCTCCGGTTCCGCGAACGGGACCAGCGCGCCGGAGTCCAAGGCTTCCTGGATCAATTCGACCGCCGTAGTTGCCGCCGCTCGTGTCCGGGCGTAGTCAGTCTCCTCGGCCACAATCGCGGCGGCAATCCGGATCGCCGCCGCCGGGGTCAACACGTAGGCCTGCGGGCTGTGCGGCGCGTCGGAATCCACGAATAGTTGCTGCAGCGTCGCCTCCGAACCCTGCGCCAGCGACGTGTTCATCAGCCGGCAGTCGTAGGCCAGCGATTCCGCGAAGGCCGCCGGCGCCGAGCCGGAGAGCAGCCGCACGTTCTGGACCGATTCATTGCTCCACAGATCGCAGGCCGCCGAGGCCACGTTGCCCACCGGCGAGAAATGCGCACAGGTCGCCGAGTGGCCTTCCATCGAGATCGGGATGCCACTGATCGCCTTCACCACAATCCCCTCGTAGCCGCAGTCCTTCCACGGACCCACCGCCCCGCCCTCCACCGCGGCCAGCCCGCGCACCGCCGACATCGCCCGAACCACCGCCGCCAGGGATTCCGGGATCAGTTGCTGCCCGGCCAGCTGCATCGCGGTGTTGGCGAACGCACACGCCGTATCGCCCCCGGCCAGCGTCCCCGGCACGCCGTCAGCAATTCCACGAATCTCCTTCCACAGCCACCTTGAATCACGCGGTGCCAGCACTCCAAGGGCCAGCATCATCCCGGCCATATCGCCGTACACCAGCGCCACATCGCTTACTTCCTTGCCGCCCTCCGACTCAATCGCCAGTATGTCCGCGCCGGCCTCGGCACAGGCCGCAAAAGAGTCCCGCAGCTTCTCCCACAGATCACCCTTGCGCAGGATCGGCGGCGTATTACCGTAGCGCGCATCCACCGGGGTCGCGCGAATCGCGCCCGTCAGTCTCCACTCGCCGGCCCGATCCAGCTCGCCGCGGAGCAACCGCACGATCTCCGCCCCCCACTCCGCCCGCTCCGTCATCGGCGGCAGGTGCTCGACCTCGATCACAACCCCTCCCACCCGCAGCGCCTTCATGCGCTCTAGCACCGATTGCGTCATGTCGCGGTAGTGGTCCCGCACCTGGCCCCAAGTGCTTTCCATGATCTCCATCGTTGGCAGCGTGAAGTTCACCTCGGCAAACACCTCACCGGCGCCGATCGCCAGTCCGCCGCGGGTCACCACCGGATTCGGAGTCCGTCCGAACATAAGGTCTTCCGGGCGGTCGATCGCCAGATTCGTCAGCATCCTCGCGCTCCTTGCTGGTGGTCCATTCCGCCGACCACAGGCCTCATTTGCGCCCCGACTATCCACCAAACCCACCCTTCGGGACAACCCCACCAAACCGGTGACGCCCGTCTCGCATGGGGGTACCAATGACGACCGAACAACACGACCGTCCCGGAACTGGGAGATAACGGGACCCAAATCGTGATCAAAGTTTTGATCGTCGACGACCACGCGCTGCTGCGCGATTCGCTCACCAGCCCCGCCGGCGTCGCTTGATCCCATCACGTCACGCTCTGGAAGCCGGCCCACCCGGCTCTCGGCCCGCCACCGAATTACGGGGCAGATCTTCCTCCCGAACGAAGTGATCTCTTCGCGGCGCTCCATGCCGCGAATCCTGTCAACTGCCTTCCGACTCGTCGCCACGCTCGACCGAAATCAGAAGCCGCGGACCGACCGCCCAATTCCTCGGGAGCGAGAGCAGGCGCCGGGGACCGGCCTTCCATGAATCGAGGAGCGGGGGACGGGGCTCGAACCCGCGACATCCAGCTTGGAAGGCTAGCGCTCTACCAACTGAGCTACCCCCGCCTGCCGCGTCGCCGCGACGGCGGTGCGACTCCTGATTCTACCAACGCCCGCCCAATTCCGGCGTCA
>JASLPR010000092.1 GCA_030744875.1 Chloroflexota bacterium | reverse complement strand
GGTCGGTGCTAACAAGAACACCGTCAAGATCATCGGCGAAGAGACGGACGAGTACGCCCAGGCATATTTCGTCTACGATTCTCGCAAGGCCGGCGCCGGCACTATCTCGCACCTGCGCTTCGGCCCGCGGCCGATCCGCTCCGCCTACCTGATCCGCCAGGCCAATTTCGTCGGCGTGCACCAGTGGGTCTTCCTGGATCGTATCGACATCATCGACTACGCCCGCCCCGGCGCAACTCTGCTCATCAACTCCCCTTACGGACCCGACGAGACCTGGGACCGGCTCTCGGTCGACGTGCAGGAAGAGATCATCGCGAAGGAATTGAAGCTCTTCGTCATCGATGCTTATTCGGTGGCCCGCGACGCCGGCATGGGCAGTCGTATCAACACGATCATGCAGACCTGTTTCTTCGCCATCTCCGGCGTCCTGCCGCACGAAGAGGCGATCGCCCATATCAAGACGGCCATCGAGAAAACCTACGGCCGGCGCGGGCCCGACGTCGTCAGCCGCAACTTCGCCGCCGTCGACCAGAGCCTCGCCAATCTGCACGAGGTCGTCGTGCCCGGGGCCGTCACCACGGTCCGCCAGCGTCCGCCGACCGTTCCCGAGGAGGCCCCGGACATCGTCCAGCGCCTGACCTCGATGATGCTCGAGGGCAAGGGCGACCTGCTGCCGGTAAGCGCCTTCACCCCCGACGGCACCTGGCCGGTCGCCACGACGCAGTGGGAAAAGCGCAACATCGCCATCGAAGTGCCCATCTGGGAACCGGCTCTGTGTATCCAGTGCAACAAGTGCGCCTTCGTCTGCCCGCACGCCGCCATCCGGGCCAAGGTCGTGGAGGCCGACGACCTGTCCGGCGCGCCTGCCTCGTTCCGCGATGACGACTACAAGGCCCGCGATTTTCCCGGCTGGAAATATGTGCTGCAGGTGGCGCCTGAGGACTGCACCGGTTGTTCCATGTGCTACGAAGTCTGCCCGGCGGAAGACAAAGCGACCCCCGGCCACAAAGCCATCAACATGACTCCCCACGGCGGAGTGGTCGCCGCCGAGCGCGCCAACTACGACTTCTTCCTGGACCTGCCGGAGATCGACCGCTCGCAACTGCGCCGCCTCGATGTAAAGAGCTCGCAATTCCTGCTGCCGCTGTTCGAGTATTCCGGGGCCTGCGCCGGTTGTGGCGAGACCCCCTACATCAAGCTGCTCACCCAGTTGTTCGGCGACCGCATGCTGATCGCCAACGCTACCGGTTGCTCGTCGATCTACGGCGGCAATCTTCCCACCACGCCCTACGCGCTCGACGGCGCGGGCCGCGGGCCGGCCTGGAGTAATTCGCTCTTTGAAGATAACGCCGAATTCGGGGTCGGGTTCCGACTGGCGGTAGACAGCAACCGCCGCAACGCGGAACAGCTCGTCGAGCGACTGGCGCCGGAGATCGGCGCTGATCTGGCCCGCGAGTTGCTCGAAGCCGACCAGTCCGACGACGCTGCCATCGATGCCCAGCGCGATCGCGTCGAGGATCTGCGCAAACGGCTGGCGAAGATCAACGACCCGGCGGCCGCCTCGCTGGAGGAAGTCGCCGACTACCTGGTCGAGAAGACCATCTGGATTATCGGCGGGGACGGCTGGGCCTACGACATCGGCTTCGGCGGGCTCGACCACGTCATGGCGATGAACCGCAACGTAAACATCCTGGTCCTCGACACCGAGGTCTACTCCAACACCGGCGGGCAGCAATCCAAGGCCACTCCGCTCGGGGCGGTGGCCCGCTTCTCGGCGGCCGGCAAGACCTCCAGTAAGAAGGACCTCGGCCTGATGGCCATGAGCTACGGTCACGTCTACGTTGCCAACGTCGCGATGGGCACCAGCGACGCCCACACGGTCCGGGCCTTCCAGGAGGCCGAGAGCTATCCCGGCGCATCGCTCATCATCGCCTACAGCCACTGCATCGCCCACGGTTACGACATGCGCGACGGGCTCACCCAGCAGCGCCTGGCCTCGGAGAGCGGCGTCTGGCCGCTGTACCGGTTCGACCCGCAGCGCATCGAGCAGGGCAAACCGCCCCTGCAACTGGATTCTCGGCCGGCCTCGATCCCGGTCGAGGAATACATGCAAAACGAAAACCGCTTCACGATGGTGAAAAAGACCAATCCGGACACCTACGCGCGACTTCTGGCGCTGGCCCAGCAGGGCGCCGACCGGCGCACGGCGCTTTACCGTCAGATGGCTGAAATCTCCTACGGCGACGCCGAAAACGGAGAAGACGGCTAGATTTAACGGCAAAATAGGCGGCGCGCCGGGACGAGCGGCGGCGAGTCCGCGGATAGGACGGCGAGACCCTGATGGCTGCTGACGAGCGACCGAACCCGGCGGTGCCCTACCGGATGCCGCGGCGCGACGAGGGTGAGCTGCTGGACCGGGCCGCGGGCTTCTACCGGGAGATGGACGGGCGCCGCAGCGTCCGCGAGTTCAGCGAGCGGTCCGTGCCGCGCGAGGCCATCGAACTGGCCATCCGCACGGCCTCCACGGCCCCCTCCGGCGCTCACCGGCAGCCCTGGCGGTTCGTGGCCATCGACGATCCGGCGATCAAGACCAGAATTCGGCACGCCGCCGAAGTGGAGGAGCGCCGCAACTACGGTGAGCGCATGACCGACGAATTCCGCGGTGCCGTCGCCCCCCTGGGGACCGGCCCGGAAAAGCCGTTCCTGGAGATTGCGCCCTGGCTGGTGGTGGTGTTCGAGCAGCCCTTCCTGATCGATTCCGACGGCACCCGGCGGCCCAACTACTACGTCCGCGAAAGCGCCGCCATCGCCTGCGGGCTGTTCGTCGCCGCGCTGCATCACATGGGACTCGCGACGCTGCCGCACACGCCGAGCCCGATGGGCTTCTTGGGCGACATCTGCGGACGGCCGGAGAACGAGCGCGCCATACTGCTGTTCCCGGTGGGCTATGCTGCCGATGACGCCACGGTCCCCGATCTGCGGCGCAAATCCCTCGATGAAGTAGCGGTCTGGAATCCTGCCGCCAACCGCAATGAGTGAGCGCCGCCCGGCCGGCCTCGAAACAGGAGTAGCCCGATGAACGCCAGGCCCGCCCGCTCGATGGTCGTCGACTCGCACAACGACACGATCGTCGGCCTGTTGCGGCGTGGCGGCGAGAGCCTTGCCGGACCCGACGCCCCGGCCCGCCCCAACCCCGAGGGCGCGATCGCGTTCACGCGCAGCCCGCTGGACAGCACGGCGCCGCCGATCCAGTTGAACCTGCCCAAGCTGCGCGCCGCCGGCATCGACGTGGCCTACTTCGCGGTCGACGTCACCCGCGCCCGCAACAACCACCTGTCCTACGCCCTGGACGGTATCGGCTGGTTCCTAGAAGAGGTTGCCGCCCATTCCGACCAGATCGCCATCGCCACCAACATCGGCGAGATCCACCGGGCCAACACCGACGGCAAGATCGCCGCCGTACTGGCGGTCGAAAACTCCGAAGTCCTCGAACGCAGCCTGTCGGTTCTGTCGGCGCTCTATCGCCTCGGGGTCCGCTCGCTGACCCTCACGTGGAGCTATCGCACCTGGGCCGCCGACGGCGAGCAGGCTTCCCACAGCGGTGGCGGGCTCACCGATTTCGGGCGCGACCTGGTGGCGAAACTGAACGAACTGGGCATGCTGGTCGATATCTCGCACATCAGCGATGCCGGGTTCTGGGACGTCATCGAGGCCAGTTCCGGACCGGTCATCGGCACCCATAACTGCTGCCGGGCGCTCTGCGAGCACGGCCGCAACCTGACCGACGACCAGATCCGTGCCCTGGCCGCCACCGGCGGCGTCGTCGGCGTCACCTTCGTCGAGCCCTTCGTCCACCCCACCGCCCCCACGCTCGATCTGCTGCTGGATCACATTCAACATCTGGCCGATATCGGCGGGATCGACTGCGTCGGCCTGGGCTCGGACTTCGATGGCGGGGGCGAGCTGCTGCCCGACGCCACCCATTTCCCGCGAATCGCGGCGGGGCTCAGCGAGCGCGGCTGGTCCGACGGCGACCTCGAAAACTTGCTCGGCCTGAACCACCTGCGGGTATTTGCCGCGGTGTGCGGTTGAG
>JASLPR010000091.1 GCA_030744875.1 Chloroflexota bacterium | reverse complement strand
CTCCACGCTGGTGGGGAATCACGACGGCGAAGTCCGCGGCGTCTACCACTGGGGCAAGCGCCGATTCGCCTACCCGATCAACAAGATGGAAGAGGGCTTCTACGTCCTCTTCAAGCTGACCCTGCCGCCCGAGCAGGTGCGCATTCTGGACGAGTCCCTGGGCATCGAACAGAACCTGATGCGACACCTGTTGGTGAAGGACGCCGGCGGCTACGGCCCGGTGCTAAAGCCGGTGGGCAAGAGCGCCACGGAGGAGGACAGTGATGACGGATAGCGGCGGATCAGGACGCGGACGCAGTCGCGGCACCAAGTTGATAACGATCATCGGCAATCTTGGCGCGGACCCGGAGATGCGCTACACGCAGAGCGGCGTCGCCTTCACCAGCTTCAATGTCGCGGTGAATGACTATCGCCGCGGCAAGGACGGCCAGGACGAGGAAAACACCGACTGGTTCCGGGTCACCTGCTGGCGGGGGCTGGCGGAGGTCGCCAATAATTACTTGCAGCGCGGCAGCCAGGTCTTCGTTGAAGGGCGGTTCCGCACGAGCAAATGGACCGGCAACGACGGTGAAACTCGCACCTCGCTTGAGGTCGACGCCAGCAATATGCAGCTGCTTGCGCGTTCCCGTGAAGACGGTGGTGGTGGCGGCGGCGGCGCACCGCCTCCATCCCCGGCGGGCGGCGGCGGCAACGACCAGGTCGAACCCGACGACCTGCCCTTCTAGAACCATTACCCAACGGAGCAAATAACCAATATGCCTGAAGAACGAAGACGCGACTCCCGCCCCCCGGCCGGCGGACCCGGTGGCGACCGTGGTGAATCCGACTCGCGCGAACGCTCCGACGGCCGCCCGCCGCGGCGCGGCGGCGGCGGTGGATTCCGTGGCCGGCGGCCGTTTCCGGTCAGCCCGTTCCGCGAAAACCGCGTGGACGGCCACCAGATCGATCTGACGATCGACTACAAGAACATCGACCTGTTGAAGCGCTGCCTCAACCAGGCCAGCAAGATGCTGCCGCGTCGCCAGACCACACTGGACGCCAAGCGCCAGCGCCGGCTCAGCCGTGAATTGAAGCGCGCCCGCTACCTGGCCCTGCTTCCGTACGTCAACCGGGGCGGGAACTAGACCCCGCCGCCCGGCGGGGACCCGAGGGACCGGCGATTGAGCAGGTTCCGCAGCAAGGGCAAAGAGCGCCGCGAGCGCAAGGCCGAACAGAAGGCCAGCCGCCGCCGGCAGGTGCCCGAGTTCGACGTTGGCTGGCGCAAAGTTCCCGGCGATCTGCGGCGCTGGAACCAGCTGATCGGTGCGCACCGGGCGGCGCTGGGTCGCAAACTGGCGGTGACCGGCGGCACGATCATCGCGGCGTTCGTGATCGGCCTGCTGATCGCGCCGCTGATCGTAGAGTTCGTCATCCTCGGGCGCACCCCGGTGGCCCGGGTCAACGGCGCGGAAATATCGCACAGCGCCTTCGCCGCGACTCGCGATTTCACCCGCTACCGGGCCATCTCCGACCTGAACCTGATGGTCGACTATCGCGACGGCCTGCCGGCCGAAGACATCGAAACCCGCGCGCTCATCGACCAGGTGATCCAGGACCGCCGCATCGACCTGCTCTCGGTGGACTTCACGACGGTGGATGACATGGTCGTGTCACGCATCCTGCAGGAGCGCGCGGCGGCCGAAGGCTATGTGATCCCGGCGGAGGTCCTAGACGCCGAGCGCGAGTCGCAACTCACGGCACTGGACCTGCCGGTAGCGATCGGCGCAGTGGCGCCGGAGTCCGGCGATCCCCGCCCGCTGCCGGAGCGCGTCGACGAGATGCTGGCGTACCTCGGATTCGATCGCGCCGACTTTGAGAGCATCGTGACCGGGGCAGTGCTGGATCGCTACTACACCGGGCTGGCGCGCGACGCGGTGCCGGATGCGTCGCGCCAGGTGCATCTCCGCTACATCGCCGCCCCGACCGAGGAGGCAGCGCAGTCGGTGGTGACGCGCCTGGCGGCCGGTGAGGCCTGGGACGACCTGGCGGGCGAACTCTCGACGCCGGAACGCAACCTGGTGGACGGCGGCGACCTGGGCTTTAGCCCCATCGACCTGCTGGACCCCTTCTACACCGGGGCAGCCGTTACCCTGGCTGCCGGTGAGGTCAGCACGTCGATCGCCGTCGGCGAGGAATTCCATGTGCTGCTGGCGGTTGCCTGGGAGGAAGAGCGGCCGCTGACCGCCAACCAGATCGGGCAACTGCAGAACACCGCCGCTACGGCGTTCCGATCGGAGTTCATGGAGGGCGCCGCGATCGAGTACCTGCTGGGCGCGAACGGCATCGAGTGGGCCGACCGCCATGGCCTGCGTAACGTCGGCGAACTGGACGCGACCCTGGCCGCCGCGCCTTTCTAGACCGCGACTGCTACAACCACTCGATCTCGTCTTCGCCGATGGTGAGGCTGTCGCCGGCCGCGCCGCCGGCCTCGGTGAGCGCCCGGTCCACCCCCATCCGGTGCAGCCGCCGGCGAAACCAGTCGACGGCGTCGGGGATGGCGAAGTCGATCCGCGCCGCCAGCCGCTCCACCTCCGGCCCGGAGAGCACGTAGCCGCCTTCGCCGTCGGCGCGGATCCGCAGGTTCGACTCCGGCGCGCCGGGCCGCAGCACGACCGCCTCTTCTCCGGGATGAATGTCGGGCATCGGCGCGTTGGCCACCCCGGCGAAGACCCACTGGATCAGTTCCTCGATGCCCTCGCCGGTGACCGTGGAGATGGCCAGGCAGTCCATCCCGCGCGACTCGACCATCTCGGCGAAGGCCGGCCAGTTGGTGCGCGCCTCGGTGACGTCGATCTTGTTGCCGGCCACCACAAACGGTCGATCCATCAGCCCGTGCCCGTACAGGCGCAATTCGTCGGCGATCTGGTCGAAGAGATCGATCGGCTCGCCGGACTCGCCGGACAGGTCGACGACATGCACTAGGAAGCGGGTGCGCTCGGCGTGGCGCAGGAACTGGTCGCCCAGCCCGGTGCCGGCGTGAGCGCCTTCGATCAGCCCCGGCAGGTCGGCCATGACTATGCTGCTGTCGCCGAGCGCTACCACCCCGAGGACCGGGCTGAGGGTGGTGAACGGGTAGTCGGCGATCTTGGGGTGCGCGGCGGACACGCGCGCCACCAGCGATGACTTGCCGGCGTTGGGCGCGCCGACCAGCCCGACATCGGCCACCAGCTTCAACTCCAGCCGCAGCCAGGCGGTCTGGCCCGGCTCGCCCTTCAACGCGATCTGCGGCGTCTGGTGGGTGGAACTCTTGAAGTGGGTGTTGCCGAGCCCACCCTCGCCACCCTCGGCCACCAGCAGGCGATCGCCATGCGCCACCAGGTCGCCGAGCAATTCGTTGCTGCCGGCGCGGTAGACGACGGTTCCTTCGGGTACGGCCACAAACAGGTCTTTGCCGCTGCGCCCGTACTTGTTGTTGCGCGAGCCGGGCGACCCGTTGCCGCCTTGAAAGCGCTCGTTGAAGTGAAAGCGGACCAGCGAGGAGTCGTTGCTGGTGGCCTCCAGGAACACATGGCCGCCGCGGCCGCCGTCGCCGCCGTCGGGCCCGCCGCGGGGAACGAAAGCCTCGTGGTGCAGATGCCGCGAGCCGTCGCCGCCGCGCCCGGCGGCGACGAACACCCGGGCCGTGTCGTAAAAGCGATTCATCATCCGCCATTCTAGGAGTCAATCGTTTGGTGCGGGAGGCCAGGTGCAGGCAAACTGGAGCCGCCCGGGTTATCCGGGCGCCCAGTGCCCGACCAACGGAGTATCATTTGCGCGTAATCGCCGTCGTGGCCCACCCCCACGAAGCCGAGCTGTATTGCGGCGGCACGCTGGCCCGCTACCTGACGGCGGGCGACAGCATCGCGATCGCCTGCGTGACGTCGGGCAATCTGAGCGACCCGGAGGCCGATCTCGAAATCCTGGAAGAGACCCGACGCACGGAGGCCGAGAAGGCGGCGGCGCTGCTGAGCGCGCGGTTCCACTGGCTGGGCCAGTCGGACCACTTCGCCACGGCCGACGCGGTGACCGTGATGCAACTGGTGGCGGTGTTCCGCGAGTTCCAGCCGGACGTCGTGCTGACCCACGCCCCCGGCGCGCTGACGCCCGATCACGACGCGGTGGCGCAGGCGGCCGTCCGCGCCGGCCAGGATGCCGCCCAGCCGGGGATCGAGCCCGACATGCCAGCCCTCGGCCAGGCGCCGATCTTCTTCACCATGGACGGCCCGCCGGGGACGGTCCCGGAGCCAACCGAGTTCGTGGATATCACTGCCCAGGGGGATATCAAGCGCCAGGCGCTGGAGTGCTACGCGACCCTGCCGGCAATGCGCGCGACGGGCGCCGAGAACCTGGTGGAGACGATGCGCGTCATGGCCCGCTATCGCGGCATGCAGGCGGGGGTCGAGTTCGCCGAGGGCTTCCGCCCCATCGCCACCGCCCGCCCGCCCGGCGCGCGACACTGGCTGCCCTAGCCGACGACCTCTTCCAGCGCGCCGCCACCTGCGCGCGCTGCCCGGGCATGAAGGGTCGCCGGCGGGTATTGAGCCGGCTGAACGGCTCGCCCGAGGCCGAGATCCTCTTCGTCGGCGAGGCCCCGGGGCGGCAGGGGGCCGAACTCCACGGGATGCCTTTTCACGACGATACCGCCGGGCGCAATTTCGAGCAACTGCTAGACGCCGCCGCATTGGAGCGCGACCGGGTCTTTGTAACCAACGCCGTCCTGTGTAACCCGCAAACGGCGGCTGGCAACAACCGGCCGCCAGCGGCCGCCGAGATCGCCGCGTGCGGCACCTGGCTGCGCGAAACCATCCAGGTGGTAGATCCCGGGCTGGTAGTGGCGCTGGGCGCGGTGGCCCTGCGGGCGCTGGCCCGGATCGCTCCCCACGACCTGCGCCTCAGCGACGCGGGGAAGACCGTCGCCTGGTGGAATCGCCGGCTGGCGGCGCTCTATCACCCGGGCGCGCGGGCGCGCTCGCACCGGTCACTGGAGCAGCAGATCGCCGACTGGCGGCGGGTTTTCGCCGGGAGCGCCGCCGGCTAGTCGAGCCCGAGCATCCGGTAGCTCACCGCGATGCAGAGGTCCTGCACGGTGTCGAGCCCGCCGGCTTCGGCGATCGCCATCGCCTCATCGTTGACGATCCCCAGTTGCAGCCAGAGCGTCCCCGCTCCGGCCGCCACCGCCTCGCGGGCGATATCGGCGGTGAACTCGGCCCGCCGGAATACATCGACGATGTCGATAGGCACCTCGATGTCCGCCAGCGCAACCACCGCCGGAATCCCGTGGAATTCGCTGATGTTCGGATTGACCGGGATTACGTCGTAGCCGCGGTCGAACAGGAACTCGCCAATGCCGTAGCTGGAGCGGTCTTCGCGATCCGACAGGCCGACGATGGCGATGGTGCGGGCGTTGTCGAGAATGCGGCGCAATTGGTCATCGGCGGTCACCAGCATCGGGTGTTCCTTTCGCTCGCATCGTGGGCGCGCCCGATCATAGTTGACGCGGGCCTGAAACCGCGGCGGGAAAACTGCCACAATGGGGCCGCCCGAATAGCAGTCTTCCGCGCCCCCTCACCCTCACGGAGGCAGACTCGATGGATCTCGAACAGCACATCCGCAACATCCCCGATTTCCCGATCGATGGCATCAACTTCAAGGACATCACCACCCTGCTGAAGGACCCGGCGGCGCTGAAGGAGTCCATTGACCGCCTGACCGACCCGTACCGCGACAATCCGCCGGACCTGATCGTGGCGGTGGAAGCGCGCGGATTCGTCTTCGCCACCGCTATGGCCTACCAGCTCGGCTGTGGCTTCGCGCCGGTGCGCAAGCCGGGCAAGCTGCCGGCCCCGACGGCCTCCGAAACCTACGAACTGGAATACGGCACCGACGAGGTGCAGATCCACCGGGACGCGATCAGTTCCGGCACGCGGGTGTTGATCGTGGACGACCTGCTGGCCACTGGCGGCACCGCCGCCGCCGCCGCCCGGCTGATCGAGCGACTCGGCGGGATCGTGACGGGCCTGGCGTTCCTGATCGAACTGGACTTCTTGAACGGCCGCGCGGCGCTAGCCGACTACGACCTGACCGCCCTGATTCACTACGGCGGCGAGTAGGCCCGACGCGAGCGGCTAGCGCCGGTCCAGGATGGTGAAGCTGGACGACACCGCCAGGAAGACCGGCAGGTGGCGCCGGAAGACGCTGTCGAGCGCGGTGATGGTGACCGCGAAGACGCTGGTGGTCCCGGCGAACACCAGCTGCATCGTGTGCAGGCGGACGTTTTCGCGACCGTGGAGAAACTCGAACAGGGCCGCATCCCCGGCGGGAAGCTCCTAGATGCCGGTGGCCAGCAACTCGAACTCGGGCAGCGAAACTTCCAGCAGCGGGACGCCGTTTTCGAGTGTCAATTCCAGGAAGTACCGCGATGTCTCGCGGGGGAAGTCGTCGGGCACGTAGGTGTCCACGGTGATGCTAGCGTAGGCCGTCCCGGTGGAGTCGGTGTCGGGCGCCGGGGCCTTGAAGGCAATGGCGAGGCCGTCTTCTTCGGCGGTGTCGACGCCCCAGTCACTCGGGTAGCTGATAAAGAAACCCAGCTCCGTGTCGATGTAGTCCGCCCCCAGCAGGACGCCGATCTCGGCAGCGGTCAGCATCGACGTAGGGGTTGGGGGAATGTCCGGGCGCAGAGCCTTGGTGGACGGGTCCTCGCAGCCGGTCAGCAGCAATCCGGCGGCCAGCGCCGCCCCCGGCGCGATCCCCAGGAACCGCCGTCGCGCGAATCTAGGCGCCGGCATTGATGCGCTGAATCCAGTCCTCCGGACGCTCGATCTCGTCCAGCGTCGGGAGCGTCTCCCACGAAATCCAGGCGCGGTTCAGCAGGTCGATCCCGCCGCGCTCGACGATGCAGTTCACGAACTTTTCGCCGAGGCGGTACTGGGCCAGTTTCATTTCGAGCCCAAGCAGCCGGGCGAACACGTTGAAGGCCGGGCCCCGCGATTGCTCGCGCCGACGCATGCGCCGGTCCAGCGCCGCGTACCCGGGTATCAGCCCGGCTCCGGTGTTGCGCATCGCATGGTTGCTGTAGCCCTCCATCAGCGACATGACGGCCTGGATCGAGCCGACGATCTCGCGCTGGCGCGGCGACAACAGCATGCCCAGCAACCTGCCTTCGCGCAGGCCGCTTCGCTTTTCGGCCCGTCTTCCCGCTTCTCGGCCGCGCGCGCGTATGCTCCCCGGGTCGCCGACCGTCTTCGCGATCTCGGCCAGGTACTCGCGCAGCAAGCCGGCCATGTACCCGCGCAACCAGGGGGTGGATTCAAACTCCAGCGCGTGGGTGATTTCGTGCAGCGCCACCCAGCGGCGCATTGAGATCGGGTCCACCCGCGTCTTGCGGGCGACCGCCTCGATATTCGGATCCACCAAGTAGGTCTTGCCTTCACCGGACTCCAGCAGCGGGATGTCGTACTGGCCCAGCACCCGGCCCGACAGAAACCCGAGCATGAAACCCATCTGCAGGCTGACCGCCAGGCGCGCCGGCGCGGAGATCAGGAACCCGCCGACGCCACTGCGCTGCTTAAGCTCGCTGTAGGAAGCCTCGATCGGTTCGAGCATCTTGCCGAAGTTGTGGATGTTGATCTCGATCCAAGCGGCGCGATCGATCGGCACCACCCCGGCCCCGTCGCGGTCGATTTCGCGGCGGAAGTAGGTGCTGACCGCCACCCGGCATTCGGTGGAGATGGCGGCGTAGTCCACGTCCCGGGGAGGGGCGGCGGGGGGAACGTCGCGCCGGCTCATCCCGACCGCCACCCAGCGGGCGAGATTCCAATTGACCAGCCCGGGCGGCTCGCGACGGCTCCACCAATCGACGCCGACGCCGACCGCGGCGCTGGCGCCGCCGGCCATCAAGAGCCAGCGATTCAGGTTGAATTTCATTCGCGGGTAGTCCTCGAAATCACGGGGTCAGTCATGTTAACTCGCGGAACCAGATGTGCAGTTTGTCGGGGTCGATCTCCATCGGGTGCGGCGATTTGTCCCGGTATAGCCGCACGTCCAGACCGCCGTCGGCCTTCATGTGCACGGTGGCCGAGTAATCGTCCGGATAGGTCATGGTGAGGTGTTGCCCGCCGCGCCCATCGGGCACGGCTTCGATATTCCATTCGCCTTCGACCGGCGGAATGATGTACCAGTCTCCCTGGGGCAGGGAGCGCTGGTGATCGGGCTGGCCGTTGACGCTCAACCGAGCGCCGGGGCGGGCGATTTGCAATGCGTTCTCACACAAACAATCATACGACCAACATGATGGGCATCCAATGAGCAGCGACAACTCCGCCGGCGACCCGAACGGGCTGGCGATCGTCCGCGATCCGACGATCTACCTGGTGGGCAAACAGGTGATCGCCGAGGGCGGTATGGCCGATTTCCTGCGCGATCACGGGCTGGAATGGTCGCCGGACACCGAGATCCCGGCACAGCTAATCGCGGAGGCGGCGGGCCGGGTCTGCTACATGTCGTTCGGCAAGGGGCGCGGCACCAACGAGGACTACCTGGGCAATATTCTCGCCTCGGGCCACGGCAGCGTGCTGGAGCACGCGGTCTGGAATTTCATCATCACCGGGGTCTCGCGCACGTTCACCCATGAACTGGTCCGCCACCGGGCCGGGTTTGGCTACAGCCAGCTGAGCCAGCGCTACGTGAACGAGTCGAAGGCGGAGTTCATCGAGCCGGACGCCATCGCCGAGGACCCGGAGTCGCACGCCATCTGGGTGGCCGCCATCGAAGAGGCGCAGGGCGCCTATCGCCAACTCGCCAAACGCCTGCGCAAGCGCTTCGCCCACATCGAGAGCCGCACCCAGTGCCGCAAGCTGGCTCGCCAGGCGGCACGCAGCGTGCTGCCCAACGCCACCGAGACCAAGATCTTCGTGACCGCCAACGCCCGCGCCCTGCGGCACTTCATCGAACTGCGCGCCAGCGAGCACGCCGAGGTGGAGATTCGCAAGGCCGCAACCGCAATACTGAAGATCCTCAGTGAAGACGCCCCCAACATCTTCGGCGACTACCGCCTGGAGACACTGGACGATGGCACCCGGGTGGCGCGCACCGACCACGGCAAGGTCTAGCGCCGCCCCCGCGGAACCCGCCATGCAAGTCGCGGTCGCCTTCATGCCCGAAGAGATGGCCTATGCCGCCGGCGACGTCGCGATCGTGGTGGACGCGGTCCGTTCGGGCGCGACGCTGGCCGTGATCGCCGCCAACGGCAACCCGCCGATTTACCTGGCGGACAGCGCCCCGGACGCGCTGGCGCATCGCGACGCGGAGCGACCGGAGGCCTGGGCCGGGGGCGAACTGGACGGCCTGCCGCTGCCGGGGTTTCAGTTCGGCAATTCGCTCCGCGAGGTCGACCTGATGGATTTCACCGGCCGCGAGATTGTGTTCGGCACGGTCAACGGCCCGCGGGCGGCGCGGATGGCCTCGGCCGCGAAGCACGTCTCGATGGCCGGGTTCCTGAACCTCACCGCGGCCGCCGCGCGCGTCGCG
>JASLPR010000090.1 GCA_030744875.1 Chloroflexota bacterium | reverse complement strand
GGTGAGCGGCAGCCGAAGCCACGAGTGGAGTAGAGACGTGGGCCGGTGCTGAGACGCGGGGGCTAGGCGGCGGCGGCCACCGGCAGCAGGCCCTGCAGGACCAGGTGGGCCACGATCGTGTCGGCCGCGACGTCCGCGCTGAGCCGGGCGGTATCAATTTCCGGACTCTGTGGCGCCTCGTACGGGTCCGACACGCCGGTGAAATGCGCGATCTCGCCGGTGAAGGCCTTCGCGTACAGGCCCTTGACGTCGCGCCCGGCGCAAATCTCCAGCGGGCAGCGCACGAAGACTTCGACGAATTCGCCGATGGCGTCGCGGGCCTGGCGCCGGATATTGCGGTACGGTGAAATCGCCGCCACGATGTTCGGGACGCCGTCATCAACCAACATCCGGGCGACGATGGCGATCCGGCGGATGTTCTCGTCACGGTCAGCGCGGCTAAAGCCCAACCCGCGGCTGATGTGTTTTCGGACGATGTCCCCGTCCAGGACCGGCACATGGGGGACGCCCAGCGCCAGCATGCGATCACGAACCGCGACCGCCAGCGTCGATTTGCCGGCGCCCGATAAGCCCGTCATACAGATTGTGTAGCCGCGCCTGGTCATAGTCTCACCCGGGGTAGCGCCCGTGGGCGCAATGGTTTCTCGTCCTGATAATCGGATTAATTCGGGGCGAATTGAACGCGCCGCCGGCGGCGCAACGGGGAGGTTTGCCGCCGCGTTACAGACCTTGGGGCGGCAGCGAGTTCGGCGGTTCACTACAATCTCTCGAACAAACTGTCGCCGAAGGTGGCAACTAATCAGGCAGGTATCAGTTGAGCAGAATCTGCATCGTCGGGACGGGATACGTCGGGCTGGTGACCGGGGCGTGCTTCGCGGACCTGGGCAATGACGTGGTCTGCCTGGATATCGACCAGGCGAAGGTGGATTCGCTGAACGACGGGGGCATCCCGATCTTCGAGCCCGGGTTGGACGATCTGGTCATCCGCAACCAGGCCGCGAATCGCCTCACTTTTACTACCTCCTACACCGACGGCGTCCCCGGGGCCGACTTCGTCTTCATCGCCGTGGACACCCCACCAGGGCCCGCCGGGGAGGCCGACCTGACCAGCGTCGAGTCCGCCGCCGCGATGATCGCCGGTGAACTCGAGGGCCGCACCATCGTCGTCGACAAGAGCACCGTGCCCGTCGGCACCGGCGACCTAGTCGCCGAGTTGATCGCCCGGCATCGCGGCAACGAAATCGAGTTTCACGTCGTCTCCAATCCCGAGTTCCTCCGCGAAGGCTCGGCGGTGTCCGACTTCCTGAATCCCGACCGCATCGTGCTTGGTTCCGAGGTGCGCGAGTCCGCCGAAGAGGTAGCCACGCTCTACCGGGCCTTCGACTGCCCCATCATCATCACCGACCTGCGCACCGCTGAGATGATCAAGTACGCCTCCAACGCCTTCCTCGCCACGCGCATTTCCTTCATCAACGAGATCGCCAGCGTCTGCGATCAGCTCGGCGCCGACGTCACCGAGGTCGCCCGCGGCATGGGCCTCGACGACCGCATCGGCGTCGGCTTCCTGAACGCCGGCATCGGCTGGGGCGGCAGTTGTTTCCGCAAAGACGTGCTGGCCCTCGAGCACATGGCCGCCGTCAACGGTTGCCACCCGCAATTGCTGCGCGCCGTCGTGGAGATCAACCGCGACATGCGCCGCTCGGTCGTCCGGCGGCTGCGCGAAGAACTCGGCGAACTGCGCGGCAAGACCATCGCCGTGCTCGGACTTTCCTTCAAGCCCAACACTGACGACGTGCGTGACGCCCCGGCCATCGAGATCATCCGGCTGCTCGTCAACGAAGGCGCCCAGGTGCGCGCGTTCGACCCGGTCGCCGCCGCCCGGGCCGCCGAGGAGGTGCCCGACATCCATTACGCCACCGACGTCTACGAGGCCATGACCGGCGCCGACGCCGTGGTGCTGGCCACCGAGTGGAACGAGTTCCAGGAGATCGACTGGCAGCGCGCGGGCCCGCTGATGGAGAATCGGCTGATGATCGACGGCCGCAACGTCTACCAGAGCGACGAACTGCGCACCCACGGCTTCATCTACCAGGGAGTCGGCCGGGGCACGCCGCAACGTCGCGAGCGCAATCCCGCCCTGGCGGCCGAAGGGCTCTAGCCCAGAGCCCGGGGCCGGGCGGCCGGGGGGAGTCCGGAGCCATTGGCGAGAGCACCGAATAACAAGGAAATCGCCGCCCTCCTCGGCGCGATCGCCGACGCGCTGGAGATAAAGGCCGAAGACGCTTTTCGCGCCCGCGCGTTTCGCAGCGGGGCGCGCCGGGTCGAAACCGCCCCTGTCGACGTCGCCACCACCGTCCTCGAAGGCAAGCTCGATTCGCTCCCCGGCATCGGCACCCGAATGGGCAACGTGATCGCCGACTACGTCAAGACCGGCGCCAGCCCGCAACTCGAAGAGGCCCGCGCCGGGATACCGGCCGGTGTCTTCGAGCTCTTGATGATCCAGGGCGTCGGAACGAAGACCGCCTCGCGACTTTTCAACGAACTCGAAATCGTCGATGTCGACGGGCTGGAGGCGGCGGCGAAATCCGGCCGCCTGCGGCAGTTGCCGGGAATGGGACCGAAGAAGGTGCAACGCTTCCAGGAAGAAATCGCCCGCCTGCACGAGCGCCGCGGCACCTTCCGCCTCGGGGACGCCTTGCCGGAGATGGCGCGGCTGCTGGGTGGGCTGGAGGGGGCCACCGGGGTGACCGCCATCAGCCCGGCCGGCCCGGTCCGGCGCGGCGCGGCCACCGTGCGCGGAATCGACATCGTGCTGGCCGCCACCGACGCCAACGCGGTTGCCCACGCCCTGGGCACGCTCGCCGCGACGACCGAGACTACCGCCGAACTGGTCCGCGGCGAGACCGCCGGCGGCATCCCGGTCACCCTGCACCTGGCCACACCGGAAGATTTCGCCGTGACTCTGTTGCGACAGTCCGGCAGCGCCGCGCATCTGGCCCGATTGGAATCAATAGCGTCCGAGCAGGGCATCGACTTCGGCGCGGCCGGGCCGCTAAGGCGCGGAGCCGCAGCCGTCCGCGTCGCCACCGAAGCCGAGCTATACGAGGTGCTCGGATTGCAGTTCGTGGCCGCCGAGTTGCGCGAAGACCGTGGCGAAGTCGAAGCCGCTCGCGCCGGGCGCCTACCGCGCCTAGTGGAACTCGGCGACCTGCGCGGAGATTTGCACGCGCACACTCGCTGGAGCGACGGCGCGCACACCATCGCCGAGATGGCCGCGGCGGCGCGGCGCCTCGGGCACGACTACCTGGTCATCAGCGATCACTCGCAGTCGCTCACCGTCGCCCAGGGCCTGACCCCGGAGCGGCTGCGCGAACAGCGGCTGGAAGTCGAAGCGGTCGACGCCGAGTTTGCGGACCTGCGGCTCTTCCAGGGCACCGAGACCGACATCCTGACCAGGGGCGGCCTGGACTTCGAAGACGCCGAACTAGCGGAGCTCGACTGGGTCACCGCCTCCGTGCACACCGCCTTCCAGCAGTCCCGCGAAGCCATGACCGCGCGCATGCTGACCGCAATCCGCAACCCCTGGGCCGACTCGATCGGGCACCCGACCGGACGCTTGCTCAATGCCCGCGAGGGCTACGAACTGGACACCGACGCGGTCTTCGCCGCCGCCGCCGAGACCGGGACCGCCATGGAAATCAACGCCATGCCCGACCGCCTCGACCTCTCCGACGAGCTGGCCCGGCGGGCCGTGGAAATGGGGGTCGACATCGTCATCAACACTGACGCCCACGCCGCCGAGCAACTCGGCCTGCTGCCCTACGGGGTCGTCACCGCGCGCCGCGCCGGCATCACCCACGAGCAGGTCGTGAACACCCGCGATGTCGAAGCGCTGCGCGAGTGGCGGCGGGCGCGCATGGCGAAGGCCGGGCTCTAGCCGGCGGCCGTCTCGCCGGCGGGGAGATCACGCGGCGGCCGTCCGGTGGCCGCGAAGGCCTCCCGAAAGAAGCGCTCGGCGCGGTCGGTGAACTCTGCGGGGAACAATTCGAACGCCTCCACGTGGCCGCACTCGGGCAGTTGCCACAACTCCTTCGGCTCACCGGCGGCGGCGTGCAGGGCGTGGGCGTCCTCGATGCGGACCAGGTGATCGGCCTCGCCGTGCACCAGCAACAGCGGCCGCGGCGCCAGCGCCGTGATGTGGTCGATGGGCCGCGCAGCCGCCAGGTCGGCGCGGGCGATGAACTGACCGATCGCCAGGATCGCATGTCGAAACGGCCACGCCGGCAGGTCGGTCACCGCGCGAAAGCCGTGGCCGACGTTGTCCGTTAGCACCGCAAACGCCGAATCGCTGATCACCGCGTCGATGTGCGGGCATTTCGCGGCGGCCAGCAGCGCCACCGCCCCGCCCATCGAGTTCCCCCAGACGCCGATCGGCGCCCGATCCAGCTCGCCCGCCAGGAAGTCAATCGCGCCCAGCAGGTCGTCGACCTCGCGCAGGCTCAGCGTCGTGACACTGCCGTCGCTCTCCCCGCAGGCGCGGTAGTCAAAGACCAGGGCGTTGAAGCCGCGTTCCCACAGCGCCGCCGCTCGCGATTCCATCTCGCGGTGGTTGGTCCAGACCCCGTGCGAGAAGACCACCGTCCCCGGGGCGTCCGGGCGGCGGGCGACCCAACCGGCGATGGCGTACCCGTCGCGGCTGAGCAGCCGAATCCGCTCCAGCGGCAGACCGGTGGCGGCGTAGCCCTCGGGCAAGAAGCCCCGGTCCGGGTGGGTCAGACGCCAGGCGGTGCGCAGCACGATTCCCAGATAGGCAAGCCCGAGGACCGCCAAGACGACCGGGATCAGGACCATCGAGCCGCCGGGCGCAGCCGGCTCACCGCGCCGCCGCGGCCAGCCCGCGGGCGAACTCCGCCGCCGCCGCCGCCCGCTCGGACGGATCGGTCTCGGCGGCCAGTCGCACGAACGCGCTGCCGACGATGAAGCCGTCGGCGATGCCGCGCAGGCGGGTTACATGCGCGGGAGTCGAGATGCCAAAGCCGACCACCAGCGGAACGTCGCTGCGGTCGCGGACGCGCTGCAGAAAGGCGCCGAGGTCGGCGTCCATTTCAGTGCGGACGCCGGTGGTGCCGGTCAGCGCCACGCAATAGATGAACCCCGCGGCCTGGCGCGTGCCCAGATCCAGGCGCGCAGCGCTGCTGGTGGGCGCCAGCATCGGGATCAGGCTCAGGCCGTACTCGGCGAAGGCCGCCTGCGCCGCACCGGCCTCTTCCGGCGGCAGGTCCGGGATGATGAAGCCGTCCGCGCCCGCCTCGCGCGCATCCCGGGCCAGCCTGTCCCAACCGGCCGCCAGGAACGGATTGACATAGCCCATCAACAGCAGCGCCGCGTCGGACTCCGCCCGCAGCGTCCGCACCAGGTCCAGGCAATCGTTCAGCGTCACCCCGTTTTCAAGAGCCTCGAAGGAAGCCGCCTGGATCGTCGGGCCGTCGGCCAGCGGGTCGCTGAACGGCACCCCGATCTCCAGTACCTCGGCGCCCCCGTCCAGCGCCCCCCGCGCCAATTCCAGCGAGGCGCCCGGATCGGGATGGCCCACCATGAGGTAGATACTCGCCACCAGCCGCCCCTCGGCGCGAGCTGCGCCAAAGATGCTGTCCAGCCGGCTCACGGGCGCAGGCCGGTCGCGTCGATCACCGTCTCCATGTCCTTGTCGCCGCGCCCCGACAGGTTCACCACGATCACCTGCTCCGCCGGCAGCGTTGGGGCCAGTTCCAGCGCGTGGGCGACCGCGTGGGCCGACTCCAAAGCCGGGATGATGCCCTCGGTGCGCGAGAGCGTGTCCAGCGCCGCCAGCGCCGCGCGATCGTCGACCGCCACGTATTCCGCCCGCCCGCTGTCCTGCAGATGGCTGTGCTCCGGCCCTACCCCCGGATAGTCCAGCCCCGCCGAGATGCTGTGCGCCTCGGCGATCTGGCCGTGCTCGTCCTGCAGCACATAGGTCCGCGCGCCGTGCAGCACCCCCGGCGAGCCCTTGCCGATGGTCGCCGCATGCTTGTCGGTCTCCACCCCGTGCCCGGCGGCCTCGACCCCCACCAGGCGCACCTCCGGCTCATCCAGGAAATCGTGGAACAGGCCGATGGCGTTGCTGCCGCCGCCCACGCAGGCGATCAGCACGTCCGGGAGGCCGCCGGCGATCGCCCGCATCTGCACCCGGGTCTCGTGGCCGATCACCGCCTGGAAATCGCGCACGATCAGCGGGTACGGGTGCGGCCCGGCCACCGAACCCAGCAGGTAGTAGGTGGTGCGCACGTTGGTCACCCAGTCGCGAATCGCCTCGTTAATGGCGTCCTTCAGGGTGCGACTACCGGACTCCACCGGCACGACCTCGGCCCCCAGGATCTTCATACGGAAGACGTTCAGTTCCTGCCGCTGCACGTCCAGCGCGCCCATGTAGACCACGCATTCCAGGTCCAGCATCGCGCAGACCGTCGCCACCGCCACCCCGTGCTGCCCAGCGCCGGTCTCGGCCACGATCCGCGGCTTGCCCATCGCCCGCGCCAGCAGGCCCTGGCCAAGCGCGTTGTTGATCTTGTGCGCCCCGGTGTGCGCCAGGTCCTCGCGCTTCAGGTAGATCTTCGCCCCGCCAGCCGCCGCGGTAAGCCGCGGGGCGAAATAGAGCGGCGTCGGCCGCCCGACGTATTCGCTCAGCAGAGCATCCAGTTCCTGGTTGAACGCCGCGTCGTCCTTCAGGCGGTCGTAGGCCGCCGCCAGTTCCTCCACCGCCGGCATCAGCGTCTCCGGCATGTAGATGCCGCCGTATTCGCCAAAATGCCCCGAAGCCTCGGGCAGGGAGCGAAGGCTATCCGCCGGTTGCGTATTTGCTGAGCCGTCAGAAGGGTTCATTGGTCTCCGGGGGGCAGGCAGGCACGATGCTGGCTCTGGCAATCAGTTCAGGCGAGCCATGGCGGCCTCAAGGATGCTGAAGACTCGAAACCCCCAGGCCTCGTCGCCGTTGCCGATGGCGAACGCCAGGGTGACATTGTCGCGCGTGACAAACACTATGTAGACCTCGGGCGTCAGACTTACACCGGCGGCGGTAGTGGGCCAACGGACGGCAGCGCCGGTCACTTCGACGGCATTGCCAAACGGTATTTCGACGACTTCAGGATTGACCGAGGTGTCGAGGATCTCCGGGAGGGTCTGTTCAAGCGCGTTTCGCGACGACTCGACCAACCACTCCAGGAAAACCTCTCCGTAGGTGGTCAGGAAGAGCCGTGCGTCCTCAGCGGAGTCGTGCACGAGGACCAGTTCGAAGAAGAACAGCGGTGCGCTGAATTGGACCTCGCTCTCCCATGGCAGGGCGGAAATGGAGAAGACGCCGTAGAAACTGGTCAACCCGGAATCCATCGCACCGACCGATACCTCGTCACCGAAAAGTGTCGGGAGGTCGCTGTACTCGCCGCTGGCCAGGAGATCGGGATGGACGTCGAATGGGCGCAACGCAACGAGCCGGGCGGAGGAGTCCTCGACAACCGCCAGTCGCCAGACGGCGCGATCGGCGGGGTCGGCCGAATCGAGTCCGGAAGCGGATTCGCCGGGAGCGGCGGCGGTCGGCGGTTCCTCGGCGGTCGGAGCCGGCGTCGGGGCCTCGGTTTCGACGATACTCGGGTCCGGGGGCGCGTCGGCGGCGTCGACTTCAACCGCCGGTTGGGTGTCCGATTCGGACTCCGGTGTGGCCGCCGCCGTAGCTTCGGCCGCGGCTTCCGGAGCGTCTTCGTCGACCCGCGGCGTCTTGAACGGCAACGGCGTGTCGTCTGGATTCACGGCCACCAGGCTGAGCCCATCCCCGCAGGCAGCCAGCACGGCGGCCAGCGCCAAACCAAGCAGCATCGCCAGTGCGCGCCGGCCCGGACCGCCGACGGCTAATGGGAGTTTCATGCGCGGTCCTGGCGAGCATTGGTAATGAATGCGCGGACCTTCGCGTGGTCCTTCACCCCGTCGGTCTCAACCCCGCTGCTGACGTCCACCGCCCAGGGCTCAACTGAGGCGATCGCCACCGCCACATTGTCCGGATCCAGTCCGCCGCTGAGCATCACCGGGCGCTGTCGGGCGATCGCGCTTGCCAGCGAGAAATCCCAGGGCACCCCGGCCCCGCCGGTCGTCCCCGGAGCCTCCAGGTGGATCGGCCCGTCGGCGTAGGTCGACGGGTCCGGATGCATTCCGGTGGGCGTCGCTTTGAAACTCTTGATCGCCGTCGGCCCGACGGCGGCGCAGAACTCCGGCGATTCACTGCCGTTCAACTGGACGAAGTCGAGGCCCACGGTCTCGATTGCCGCTTGGACCTCTTCGATTGTCGGGTCCACGAAAACCCCCACTTTGAGCGCCCCTTTGCCGGCATCGCCCAGGATTCGCGCCGCCTCGTCCAGGGTCACCCGGCGACGCGCCGGGCAAAGAACCACCCCTAGCATATCGGCACCCGCCGCCACCGCGACCGCCACCGCCTCCGGGTCGCGCAGGCCGCAGATCTTCACCCTGATCCGATCAGCCATTGCCGGCCTCGCGCAGTCCGCGCAACGCCGCCGCCGGGTCGCCCGCCCGCACCAGCGACTCGCCCACCAGGATCGCGTCCATGCCAACCGCCGCCAGCCGCGTCGCCTGCTGCGGAGTCTTGATACCGCTTTCGCTCACCAGCAGCGCGCCTTCCGGCAGGTGCGGGCCGAGCCGTTCCGTCACCGCGATGTCGGCTTCGAACGTGCGCAGGTCGCGGTTGTTGACGCCCACGATCTTCGCCCCGGCCGCGGTTGCCCGCTCGATTTCGTGTTCGTCATGCACCTCCACCAGGCAGTGCAGGCCCAGGTCGCCGGCCAGTCCCAGCAGTTCGGCCTCGTTGTCCATCGCCGCGATAATTATCAGGATCGCGTCGGCGCCCATCAGCCGCGACTCATACACCTGGTACGGATCGATGATGAAGTCCTTGCGCAGGACCGGGATGGCGGCGGCGGCGCAGGCCGCGCGCAGATCGGCCGGCGCGCCCTGAAAGAAGTCGCGATCGGTCAGCACCGAGATCGCCGCCGCGCCGGCGGATTCGTAGGTTTTGGCCCGCTCCGCCACGTCCAGGTCGGGAGCGAAGGCGCCAGCCGACGGCGACCCGCGCTTGATCTCGGCGATAACGGAAATGCCCGGAGTCGCCAGCGCCGCCGCGAAGTCACGCGCCGGGGACCGGTCGGCGACCATCGCCCGGATCTGGGCCAGCGGCGCCGTCACGACGGCCGAAGCCACCTCCTCGCGCTTGCGCGCCAGGATGCGGTCGAGGATGGTGCCGGTGGACCGCATCGCCTTCAGCCCCGGTTGCTGACTGCGACTAGGCGGTCCAGCGCCGCCGCCGCCTTGCCCGAAGCGATGCTTTCGCGGGCCACCAGAATCGCGGCCGGGATGTCGGCGGCCAGCCCGGCCACCGCGATCGCCGCCGCCGCGTTAAGCAGCACGATGTCCGTCCGCGGCCCGCTCTCGCCGAACAGCACCGCGCGCAGCATCTCGGCATTCGCCGCCGCGTTGCCGCCGGCGACCGCGCTCAGCGGAGCGCGCTCCAGGCCGCAATCTTCGGGAGTGATCTCATGGATTTCGATTTCACCATCGCGCACGGCCGCCACCCGCGAAGGACCGGCGATCGAGATCTCGTCCAGCCCCTCCAGTCCGTGGACCACCAGCGTGTGTTCCGCGCCCATCCGGGCCAACGCCCCCGCCATTAGCTCGACCAGTCCCGGTCGGGCGACACCCAGGACCTGGCGGGGTACGCCCGCCGGGTTAGTAAGCGGACCGAGCACGTTGAAGACCGTCGGGATACCGATCTCGCGCCGCAGCGGGGCCGCGAATTTCATCGCCGGGTGGAAAACCGGAGCAAACATGAACCCGAAACCGGCCTCCCGGATGCAGGCCGCGACCGCATCCGGCGCCAGCTCGATCTTGACTCCAAGGGCCTCCAGGACATCGGCGCTGCCGGCCTGGCTGGTGGCGGCGCGATTGCCGTGTTTGGCGATGCGAGTGCCGGCGCCGGAGGCGACGAAGGCGGCGGCAGTGGAGACATTGAACGTGTCTTGCCCGTCGCCGCCGGTGCCGACGACATCGACGAGGCCCGCCGCATCCACCGGTACCCGCAGCGCCCGGTCGCGCATCACCATGCCCATCGCCGCGATTTCCTCGGCCGTCTCGCCCTTCATCCGCAGCGCCGCGACAAAGCTGCCGAACTGGGCCGGCGTCGGGGTCCCCGCCATGATTTCCGTCATCGCCGCCGCCGCTTCGTCATGGGTCAGTGACGCCCCGCCGATCAGTTTTCCGGTCGCCTCCACGATCACGCCGTAACCTCCAATCGGTGATGCTTCAAGAACCCGGCCAGCAGGTCCTTGCCGGCGGACGTCAGGATGGACTCCGGGTGGAATTGCACCCCGTTCACCGGATGGCTCCGGTGGCGGACACCCATTATGAGCCCGTCGGCGGTCTCCGCGCTGACCTCCAAATCCTGGGGCAGCGTCGCCCGGTCCACGATCAGCGAGTGGTACCGGGTGGCCTCGAACGGTTCCGGCAGGGACGCGAAAATCCCGCGGCCGTCGTGATGGATCGCCGAGGTCTTGCCGTGCATCAACTCCGGCGCCGCGACGATGTCGCCACCATACGCCTGCCCGACGCACTGATGCCCCAGGCACACGCCCAGCAGCGGGGTCGTCGGGCCGAAACGCTCGACTGCCGCCAGCGAGATTCCGGCCTCGTCGGGCGTGCAGGGCCCGGGCGAAACTATGATCCCCGCCGGGTCCAGCGCTTCGATTTCGGCCACCGTCACCTTGTCGTTGCGGCGCACGTCCAGTTCTTGGCCAAGCTCCAGCAGGTACTGCACCAGGTTGTAAGTGAACGAATCGTAGTTATCGATAACGAGCAACATCAGCCGGCCTCCTCGGCGAGTTCGATGGCCCGCAGCAATGCGCGCGCCTTGTTCTGGCATTCCTGGAATTCGGTCGCCGGCACCGAGTCGGCCACGATCCCGGCCCCCGCCTGGACATAGCCAAAGCCGTCCTTGGCGAGCATCGTGCGGATCGTGATCGCCGTGTCGATATCGCCCGAGAAACTGAAGTAGCCCACCGCCCCGCCATAGAGCCCGCGGCGGGTCGGCTCCAGTTCGGCGATGATCTCCATCGCCCGGATCTTGGCCGCTCCGCTCAGCGTACCCGCCGGGAAGCAAGCCCGCAGCGCCGCCGTCGCCGTCTCGCCCTCGCGCAGATCGCCCTCCACCTGCGACACGATGTGCATCACGTGCGAGAACTTCTCCACGCTCATGAAGTCCGTGACCTCCACGCTGCCGCTGTCGACGACCCGACCCACATCGTTGCGGCCCAGGTCCACCAGCATCACGTGCTCGGCGCGCTCCTTCTCATCGGCCAGCAACTCGCGGGACAGCTCGTCGTCTTCCTCAGCGGTCGCCCCCCGGGGCCGGGTCCCGGCGATTGGGCGCGTGCGTACCCGCCGGCCCTCGGCCTGCACCAACATCTCCGGCGACGCCCCCACCACCTGCAGGTCCTGCATGTCCAGGAAGAACATGTACGGCGACGGGTTCACCGTGCGCAGAAAACGGTAGACCGTGAACGCCGACACCTTGAGTTCGCGTGCTATCCGCAGGGACAGCACCACCTGGATTATGTCGCCGTCGGTGATGTACTGCTTCGCCCGTCGGACCGCCGCCTCAAAATCCTCCCGGGTCCGGTTGAGCCCCGGGGTGATGCCGGCCGGCGGCGGGGTCGCCGCGGTCCCCGGCGGCGCCGGCAGCGGGGACGCCAGCCTCCGCGCCAGGCGCTCGATCCGCGCCTCGGCGGCCGCAAAGTCGGCCTCCGGATCACCGGTGCCGACCGCGTGCGCCACCAGTTTCATGCTGTGCGTCAGGTGGTCGAACACCACCAGCGTATCAACGAACATCAGGCACAGATCGGGTAACCGCAGATCGTCCTGAGCCGGCAGCGGCAGCTCCTCGAAATAGCGCACCGCCTCGTAGCCGAGGTAGCCCACCGCCCCGCCCTGGAAGCGCGGCAATTCCGGCAGATCGACCACGTTTCGCCGGGCCAGTTCGCGATCGATGATGGCCATCGGGTCCGTAAACGGCTCCTCGCGCTCGTGGCCATTCTCGAGGAAGCGGGCGATCCCGTCGCGCATCGTCACCACCATGTAGGGGTCTCCGCCCAGGAAGCTGAAGCGTCCCAACCGTTCGCTGGACTCGATGCTTTCCAGCAGGAACGACGGGTAGTCACCGGCCAGCTTGAGGTACGCGGAAACCGGTGTCTCAAGATCGGCGAGGACTTCGCGGTAGAGCGGCACCGAGCGACCCTCGCGGAGCCAGCCCAAGGCAGGCTCGCGCTCGGGTTGGACCGGGGCCAGGGTGGTGAATTCGATTCCCATCGCCTTCGCTTCCTTCGGGGCCGGGGCCGCGAAATACAGGAACCGCTCGTCCGGGGACGAGCGGTTCAACCTCTCGCGGTGCCACCCCGATTGAGCGCGAAGGCGCTCCACTCACTGGCGCGGAGACCAAATTCGGTCTCGATACCCTACCCCGATCACGACGGGCAACCGTCGACGCCTACTCGGCCAAGCCTTTCGGACCGCGGCTCCGGGGTCCATTCGCGCTCGGGTCTCGCCGCCGGCCTCACACCATCGCCGGCTCGCTGGGGGCGCTCTCCGAACGGTACTAGTCCCGTTCACAGCCTTTGCCAGTCCCGAGGCTACGTGAGGGTGGAAAGGAGTGTCAAGGATTAACCGGGTATACAGATAGAGGGTCGAAATCTTACCCCCCCGTTTCCCTCGCCCCTTCCGACTGATTCCGTTGTCTTCTGGATACGAATACCCGGAGGGAGGAACTGGAACTTCCGATCCACCCGAAACAACGCACTCCGCGAGTGCGCCAGCCCTCCGGCGTGGTCAGCCCGCAGTTTCGCCGACCACCGGAAATCGTTGGCGTCGCTTGGCCATGCCCACGATGAGATCCTTCGCCCCGTCCACGCCGATCAAGCCGGTATTGATCACCGCGTCGTAGGCTTTGAGATCGTCCCAGTCCGCCTGACAGAGGTCGAGAATGAACTTCCGCCTCTGGTCGGCGGATCTGCGCACAAGTGCCAGAGCGCGATCCGGGCTCAGGCCCATCCGCTCCACCAGCACCGTCGCCCGCTGCTCCTCGCTGGCTATTAGCCGCACGTGGAGAAGATCCGGTACTTTGTCCAGCAGCAGGAATCCCGCCCCCCGCCCCACTGTCACCACGAAGCCCGCGTTCCCGAGGTCTTCGATCAGTGCCGGCAGTTCCTCCCGGTACGTCGCGTTCGCCATCTCGCTCAGCCTCGCCTGGACCACCCCGTCGTGATACCCGCCCGTGCCGTAGAGTCCCCAGTCCATCCCGTAATGCGTCAGGAACGCCCGATCCAGCAGTCGGTCCACGAATCCCCTCGGCCCGCGCTCGTCCCACCGCATCAGCAGTTCCTCCGGCAATCCGCTGCGACTCGAAATCCAGTCCGTAATCTGGCCGTCGATGTAGCGGTAGCCCAGTTCCTCCGCCACCTTCGCCGCAATCACACTGCCGTGCGTACCCATCTGCCTCGAGATACAAATGACACCCATGTTGATCTCCTACCTCCTGTACCCTTCGTCTCCAATCCGCCGGACCGGCTCGCGCACCGGCTCGCCCGGCCCGTGTCGCTCAGTTGCCAGCGGATTCAATCTGCTCAACCATCCTCGCCGCCAGGTCCACCGCTTCCTGGGTGCTCAGTCGACCCATGTTCAAGACCAGGTGATGGTTACCGGGCGCGTCCCAATCGACCTCGAATTACTGGCGGATGAACCGCCTCCGCGCCGCATCCATCTCCTCCACCTCCTGCGCCGCCTCGAACTGCGTACAGCCGCGTCGCGCCGCGATACTGTGCATTCGATTCGCCAGTGGCGCCACCACCCGCAGGCTGACCACATCCTTCCGGTCCGCCAACACAATCGACGCCCCCCGGCCCACGAAGATCGTGGCCCCCTTCTCCGACAGCCGGCGGATCGTGTCCCTGATCACCAGCCGCATCGTTGGCGGGTCGACGCTGGTATCGCCGTATCTCAGTTCGCCCAATCGTGCTGGCGTGATCGCCGTCAGCCGTCCCACCAGTCGCTCCACCAGCGTCGGGTCTGCCGTTTCCGCCAGCGCCTCCGCCTGGTCCGGATGAATCTCCATCTCCTCCGCCGCCCGCGCGATGATTTCGCGGTCGTAGAGGCGATACCCGAGCCGCTTTGCGAGCGAATTACGGAAATCCACCGCCCCGGAGCCGTGCTCCCGGGAAACACAGACAACCACCATGATCGCCCTCCCTCCCCCCACAATCCCTAGCCAACTTCCACCTTCATCATACTCCCGGCTCCCGTGGAGAGTGCCCTATTTGTGCAGGCGGCGGCCACCGGCCTCCAGAGCACCGTCCCAGTCGACTGCCCGGTATCTGCACGTAATCCAGTCTCGTACCCCATAATGCAGCGTGACCTCTAAGGCTGGACTCACGCTCGTGATCCTGGCCGCCGCGGTGGCGTTGTTCGCATCTGGTAAGTTCGAGTTTGACCATATCGCCCTCGCCGTCCTGGCGGTCCTCTCCTTTTCCGAGTTGGTCCCCGTCGAGGAACTCTTCCAGGGCTTCTCGAACAAGGCCGTCATCACCATCGCCTCGGTCTACGTGATCAGCGGCGGAATCGCCCGCACCGGCGTCGCCTACTTCGTCGGCCAGCGCATCGGCCGTTTTGCGCGACGCAACGAGGCCGCCCGCACCGGCAAGCGCGTGCGGCTCTAGCCGCGGCGCGACCCGCGCCATTGCCAACCGGCGGATAACCCATGTCGGACACCGACAAATACGGCGGCACCACCGCCATCACCACCACCGCCACCGGATTCTTCCGCGTCCAGGAAGTCGCCGGGCGCTGGTGGTTCATCACCCCGGAGGGCCACGGCTTCCTGTCGCTCGGCGTTAATCACATTGACTCCGCCGCGCTCAAATACGCCGACAACGTCCACATCTGGCGCGAACGCTACGGCTCCGAAGGTCGTTTCCTGACCGACGCCGTCCGCGCCGACCTGCGCGACTGGGGCTTCAACACCATCGGCTGGACCCAGGAGGTCGTGGCCCGGCATCGCGATCACTCCCCGCCCTGGCGGCAGGCCGACTACGCCCGCGCCGGCCTGCCCTACTGCCACCTGATCCGCTTCACCGAGATGGAGATGTGGAACCGGCTGGCCCGCTTCCCCGATGTGTTCAGCGACGAATTCGCGGACTGGTGCGACGCCCTGGCCCGCGATTGCTGCGTGGACATGGCCGAAGACCCGTACCTGATCGGCTACTTCTACTCCGACATCCCGGCCTGGAACGCCGCCAATTTCGGCGAAGCCTGGACTGATCATTTCGCCATGGATTCCGAATCCGGCCGGCGGGACTTCGCCCGGACGGCCGAGCGTTACTACCAGGTGATCCACGACGCCATCCGGCGCTACGACGAGAATCATCTCCTCCTCGGCGACCGCTACAACAACGACGTCAACGTGCCTCCGGTGCTACTGGAGGCCATGGCCCCGACCGTCGATGTCATCTCGCTGCAGCACTTCGGCGACATGAGCGACTTCATCGCCGACGCCCGCCGCTACCACGCGCTGACCGGCAAGCCGGTCATCAACGCCGACATCGGCTTCCACATCCACGCCTTCGGCAAGCCGGTCGTACCCGGGATGGAGACCCAGCGCGATCGCGGCCGGGCCTACGCCGAGTCGGCAGCCGCCTGCTTCGCCGAGCCCCACTTCATCGGCTGGCACTGGTGCGCGTACATCGAAAACGCCACCCGCCAGGCCGGCTTGAAGGATCGTTTCGACGAGCCCTACCTGGAGGCCGTGGCTCCAATCCGCGAATTCAACCGGAGCCTTTACGCGCGGGCCGGCACCGGGACAGCCGCATCATGAGCACGATGCCGACCACCGCCAGCGCCGCGCTGACGACGAACATGGCGCGGTACCCGGCCACGTCGGCCAGGTAGCCCGCCGCCAGCGCCGCCGGCAGCATCAGCGGCGCGATCGACACGTTGAAGGTGGCCAGGTAGGTGGTCATCTGCTCCGTCGGCGCGGCGTCGAGGACCAATGTGAAATCGGCGATCGTGAACGCCGCCTGGCTGAGGCCCACGCAGACGAAGATGGCGTAGAAGGCGACAGGGTCGGTGGCAGTGGCGGCCAGCACGGCGGCCCCCAAAGCCACAAAGCCCCCCGCCACCGCCAGCCGCACCGGGCCCAGCCGGTCGTTCAGAAAGCCGCTGCCAAAGGTGGCCGCCGTCTGCGTCACCAGCAGTACGGTGGTGAGCAGCCCGATTTGTTCGAGCCCGAGGTCAAACCTGCGGGTGGCGAACACCGCGAAGAAACCAAATGACGTCATCCCGTAGCCGACCAGCAGGCGGGCCAGGATCAGCCGGCGAAGGGCGGAGTCGCGCCGCAGGAGATCGGGGATACGCCCTCCCGCCCGCCAGATGGGCCGCGGATCGGGCGCCACCGATGGCGACGGCGGCTCCTTGAGCAGCAACAACAGGCTGTGCGAGGACGTCATGATCAGCATCGCCGCGATGATGACCAGGCCGAATCCCACCGGGAACGGATCGCTTCCCATCAATCGCGTGGCGACAAAGACTCCGACTCCGGCCAGCGCCCCGGCCAGCGCTTGCGCCACCCCCATCAGCCGCCCGCGGGTCCGCGGGTGCACGATCTCGCTAAACGCCTCTGCCCAAGCGATATAGGCAAAGCCGTTGGTCGCCCGAAACGCGAACAGCGCCCCAAAGAACAGCCCCAGCAACAGCGCCGCCGGCCGGCCGTCGGCAAGGATCACCAACCCGCCAAACGCCAGGAACACCACCCGTCCGGCGGTGCTGATGAGCACCAGTTGCGGCACCTTGTAGGAGCGCGCCTCGAAGTAGCGCGCACCGTAGATCAGCGGCAGCGCGAACGCCAGTTGGACGAACGGCGGGATCGCCCCAATCAGGACGTTGGAATCGGTCAGGAAGCTCGCGAACACCGGCAAGATTGTCACCGGCGACACCAGGTTGAAGCCCAGCCCAAAGACCGCCGGGTTCGCCACGAACACCAGGTAATTGCGGGTGCGGTCATTCACGGCGACGCCACCGGGTCGGAAGGAGCATCGGCGAATGATAGGCCACCGGTCTCATCGGGTGACGGTCCCGAGGGTAGCCGGCTACAGGTCGATCCGCGCGCCCTCGCTGGCCGCCCGGTACAGCGCCGCCACCAGTTCCACCGCCCGGCGGCCATCCTCGGCGGTGAGCGCCGGCGGCGCCCCGGCGGTGACGGTGGCGAAAAACGCCTCCGCCTGCACCCGGTGCGACTGCTCGTGAAACAGCGTCAGGTCGTACTCCGTCCAGCTGCCCTCATCGCCGTCGTCGGTGCGCCAGACCCTCAGCGGGGCCGGGTCGCCGTCCGGCGCGGCGCGGATCGAAGCCAGGTCGCCGTAAGACTGGATCAACGTCCCGCGCTCGCCGAAGATTTCGACCGTGCTCTCGCCAGCCTGTTGGGTCCAACTCGATTGCAGCACCACCAGTACGTCCTCCGGGAAGCGCAGGAGCGCCACCACGTAGTCCTCCAGGTCCAGGCCGGGCAGCAGCGTGGTCATCTCGGCCGTCACCGACTCCGGCTCGCCGAAGACCCAGCGCAGGAACTCCAGCGCGTGGATCGCCTGGTCGACCACCGTGCCGCCACCGGCCCGCGCCGGGTCGGCGAACCACGTATTGCGGAATGAATCGACGTAGCCGAGGAGGTGGCTGTGGCGGATCCGCGCCGACGAGACCTGGACCAGCTCGTCGCTGGAAATCAGATCCTTCGTCTTCTGGTGGATCACGCAGAAGCGCTTCGGGAAGCAGGGCATAAAGGTGACTCCGGCGCTCTCGACGGCGGCGATCATACGGACGCAGTCGGCCAGCGTCAGCGCCATCGGCTTTTCGCAGAGGACGTGCTTGCTGGCCTGCGCCGCGCGGATGGTGAGGTCGGCGTGGCGGTCGTTCTCGGCGCAGATACCGATCATTTTCGACCGCCGGATCGGACAGCAGTCCGTCCAGGTTGGCGAGGAAGGGGACCTCCCATGCCGCCGCCTTGCCGCGGCCTCGCTCCGCGTCATGGTCCCATACTCCAACCAGCTCCACACCGTCCGTGCCGCGCGCCGCCCTGGCTCAGACATTGGCGTGAATCTCGGGGGCGTCGATGGCCGCGCCAAGGATGGCGAATCCGGCCGCCTCGGTCACGAATTCGCACCCGTCGCCAGCGCGATCTCCCGCAGCAGGGCGATGTCGCGCAGCCCCTCGGTCGCCGGCGTCAGCGGCTTCACACCATCGACAATCGCCGCGTGGAACGCCACCAGTTGGCGGCGAAAGACCTCATCGCGGGAGCCGAAGCGCTCGCTAAACTCGGTCTCGCCGTGGCCGTCGGTCCGACTCTCCAGCACCCGGGTCTCCGAGTTCTTGATGAAGGGGCTCGGGAATTCGATCGACAGCGTCGCCGACGGGTATCAGGCCGTCACCGACTCATCCATCCACATACGCTGGCTGCGCGTCTGAATCTCGAAGGTGCAGGGGACGCCGTCGAAATCCAGCACCGCCAGCACGCCCCAACCGTCGTCGAACAACCGCGCGAACTCCACCCCGCTCGGCTCGCCAAACAAGCCGCGCACCAGCGAGATGTCGTGCGAGGCCACCCGCAGCAGCATCTTGTAGGCCAGCCGGGCTGTCTCGGAAGATTCCCCCATGGCCTCGCGCAATCGCCGGTCCAGCATCTCGGCCCCCTCGGCCAGTAGCGCCTCAGGGACGTCGCCGTCCGGCTGCAGGATGTCGTACACGTCGCGGTTGACCTCCACGTTGTCGTGCAGGAAGCAGTGGGCGCGAATGAATTGCGGCGCGCCCTGCGCGACGCGCAGCTCGTCCAGCCGGCGGGCGCCGAGATGCACATTGGGATCGTGGCATTTCATGTAGGCGACCACGAGCAGCCGGTCCGCCGCGTCCGCCGCCGCCACCATTTCGCGGCCCTCGGCGGGCGACAGGCACATGGGCTTCTCCACCAGCGCGTGGCAACCGTGCCCGAGCGCGTCGATGCTCACTGCGGCGTGATGCTCACCAGGAGTCAGCACCAGCACCGCGTCCAGGTTCGGCTCGGCAGCGTAGAGCTCGGTGGTGCTGGCGTACCAGGCTGGCAGGCGGTGACGGGTCAGCAGGGCGTGACCGAGCGACGGAGACGGATCGACCAGCGCCACGACCTCGAACAGATGGTCCAGTTCCAGGAGATAGGGGATGTGCATGATCTGGGCGATCTTGCCGCCGCCGATGACGGCGACCCGCAGGCGCTGGGGGGACATGCTTGGAGCACCTCGGTGGATGGTCGGACCGGCCGCGGCCCGGACGGCGCGCCTGATTCTAGAGGCACTGCGCCCCGGGATCGACGAGGGAGGCGCTATGATCGCCCCGCTCCGTCGCCAGCAGGAGGACTCCCCCGGTGGATCTGACCACAGACGTCCCGCGCAGCCCCTACGCCATGCTCGGCGGGATCAACTTCCTGCCCCGCGCCATCGACAAGGCCCGCGCCGATGTCGCCGGGACCCTCGGCGAATACCGCTCCCGCGAAGGCCGCACCATCTGGCTGCTGGAATTCCTCGAGATCGGCGTTAACGAGTTCCACGACGCTGTCGCGACCCGGCCGACCGACGAAGCGATGTGGGAGTGGATCGCGGCGCAGATGCGACCGCGGACACCGGAAGAGATCGCCGACTACAACGAATGGATGTGGAGCCGCACCCCGGACAACGACCGCTGGACCTGGGAAGCCTTCCGCGGGTTCATGGAAGAGATCGGCCAGGGGCATCGCCAGGACATCGTGCGCCACTTCGACCGCCTGGACCTCGACGAAGGCCGCGAAGTGCCCGAGGGCGGCCGTTCCTGGAAATAGCCGAGTCCACAGGGTGTGCCTGCGCCGTTGAAGAAAGAGCGGGCTGTGTCCGCCGGTGGCCCGGCCCGCGTGCAGGCCGGGATCGCACTTACCAGTCCTCCACTCGCATCCGCTGGTAGAGCAAAACAGGGCTGTGCCTGCGCTGGTAGAGCAATACGGTCTGTGACCGCTGTGCCTGCGCTGTGGATCGGCCTGCGGGCAGGCCGGGATCGCATTTACCAGTCGTCGACCCGCATCCGCTGGAAGCGCCAGACGGCCGGAGGCTGCTAGTGCCCGCCCAGGTACGCCTCTTTGACCTGCTTGTTTTCTTTCAGGGCCTCGGCCGCGTCCTCGATCACAATCTGGCCCACCCGCAGCACGTAGCCGCGATTCGCTAGGCTCAGCGCCGCGTTGGCGTTCTGCTCCACCAGCAGGATCGACGCCCCCTCGCGGTTGATCTCGCGGATCGTGCGAAAGATTTGCTGCACCAGGATTGGGGCGAGTCCCATGGAGGGTTCATCGAGCAGCAGCAGTCGCGGGGCGGCCATGATCGCGCGGCCGATCGCCAGCATCTGTTGCTCGCCGCCGCTCAGGGTGCCGCCGATCTGTTCGCGGCGCTCGGCCAGTCGCGGGAAGAGTTCGAAGACCCGGTCGAAGCTGCGCTGCACCGCGTCGGTGTCGGTACGGGTGAAGGCGCCCATCTCCAGGTTTTCGTACACCGACAGCCGGCCGAAGATTTGCCGCCCCTCCGGCACCATCGCCACGCCCAGGCGGACCACCGCGTGGGCCGGCACGCCGTTGAGCCGGCGGCCTTCCATGAAGATCTCCCCCTGGCGTGGCGGGGTCAGGCCGGTGATGCTTTTGAGCAGCGTCGACTTGCCCGCGCCATTGGCCCCAATGAGGGCCACGATCTCGCCCTCGCTCACGGTCAGCGAGACCCCACGCAGGGCCGCGATGTTGTCGTAGTAGGTATGCAGATCGCGGACTTCCAGCAGGGGTGGCGCGGTCATGCGGCGCCGCCCAGGTAGGCCTCGAGCACGCGTGGGTCGTTCTGGACCTCATCCGGGGTACCGCGGGCGATTTCCTCGCCGTAGTCCATGACCGTGATCCGGTCCGAAATGCCCATCACCACGCTCATATCGTGCTCCACCAGCAGCACGGTCAGCCCGCGCTCGTCGCGCAGGTGCAGCACCAGGTCAGCCACGGCGCTCGTCTCGGCCGGGCTCATGCCCGCGGTCGGCTCATCCAGCAGCAGCAACTCGGGCTCCAGCGCCAGGGCGCGGGCGATTTCGAGTCGCCGCTGGTCGCCGTAGGAAAGGTTGATCGACACCTCCGCCTCACGACCCCGCAGGCCCACAAAGTCCAGCAGTTCAAAGGCCCGGGTCTCGGCGGTTTCCTCTTCGCGACGGGTGGGCGGCGGGTTGAACACGGCGCCGAACACCCCGGCCCGCATCAGCACGTGCCGCCCCACAATCACGTTCTCCAGCGCGGTCATGCTTTTGAAGAGGCGGATGTTCTGGTAGGTCCGGGCGATCCTGGCCGTCGCCACGGCCTCGGGCGCCAGGCCGACCAGCTCGCGACCCTGGAACTGGATGCTGCCCGAGTCCGGCGGATCGAATCCGGTCACCGCGTTGAAGAAGGTGCTCTTACCGGCGCCGTTCGGCCCGATCAGACTGTATATCTGCGAGCGCTGGATCGCCAGGCTCAGATCGAGCAGCGCGGTCACTCCGCCGAAACGCTTGGTCACCGCCATCGCCGTGAAAAATTCCGCGTCCACGTCAGGCTTCCGCCGGCGGCGCGGCGATGTCCAGGCTGGCCGGCCCGCTTACCAGCGAGCGGCCGGCGGGCAGCAGACCCTGCGGCCGCACGATCATCATGAAGACCAGCAGGGCGCCGAAGGTCACCAGCCGGAACTCGGCCAGCTCGCGCAGTATCTCGGGAAGGGCGATCAGCGCCACCGAGCCGACGACCACCCCGCGCACGCTGCCCATCCCGCCGATGATGACCAAGCAGAGGACATTGATCGACACAATGAGGGTGAAATCGTTGGGGAAGATGGAGTTCTGGCGCGACGCGAAGATCGCCCCACCGAGCCCGGCGAAGACCGCGCCAATCGTGAAGGCCAGCAACTTATAGCGCACCACCCGGATGCCGATCGCGCGGGCCACATCCTCGTCCTCGCGCATCGCCACCCAGGCGCGGCCGATCCGCGACGACAGCAGATGCGCCGAAATAATGGCCACCAGCACCACCCCGGTGGCGATCAGGTAGAAGTAGAACTGCTGCGGATTGGCAAAAAGGAGTGTCGTGAATTCCTGCTCCGCCAGTTCCGGACGGGCGATGTCGCGGACCCCCTGCGGGCCGCCGGTCAGGTCGGTCAGGTTCTGGCTGAAGATACGGATGATCTCCCCGAAGCCCAGGGTCACAATCGCCAGGTAGTCGCCGCGCATGCGCAGGACCGGGATCCCCAGCAATGTGCCGGAGATGCCCGAGACCGCCATCGCGATCGGCAGGGCCAGCCAGAAATTCACTTCGATGCCCTGCTCCGGCGAGCTCAGGATGGCCATCGCGTAGGCGCCGATGGCGAAGAACGCCACATAGCCCAGGTCCAGCAGGCCGGCATACCCCACCACCACGTTCAGCCCCAGGCCCATCAGCACGAAGATGCCCACGGTGGTCGAAACGTGGTTAAAGTACTGCCCGAAGGCCATCGGCACCACGATCAGCACCACGGCCATAATCAGGAGAGTCAGCAGCGCGACCGGGTCCAACCGGCGCCGGCCGGCGCCGCTCTTCGGGAGCACTTGGCGCAACCTCGCCGGCAGCGGCGGCAGGCTCGCCAGCGCGCCGCCCAGCAGGGCCAGTTCGAGACCCGCCAGGACGATGACCCCCACGACCGCGACGACCAGGCCGAACAGGAACGCGAGCGCCAAGCCCACGATCAGGAGGCTCAGCAGCGCGACCAGGATCAGCCGCAATCGGCCGGAGCCGGCAACGGCGCGCAGCCAGCCCGTCGGAAGCGCCGGCAACGATGCCAACACGCCGCCGAGCACCCCCAGCCCCGCCCCGAAAACCGCCAGCAGCGCCGCGCCGCCAGCCCCCATCCCAAACAGAATCGCGTCGGTATCTTCGGGTTCCGTCTGCACCAGCTTTTCGCTGACCCCCGGGACCCGCGTGAACAGCATGAACAAGGCCAGGAACGCCCCGGCGGTCAGGCCGGCGACCAGGCCGGCGACCAGGCGCGAGCCGGCGCCAACCGCATCGCGAGCCGCCCGATAGCCGACCGCCAGTACGATCAGGCCCACCAGCAGATTGCCAACCGGCAGCCCGGCGAGTTCGCGTTCGTTCAACGCCGTGACCATCCCCAGCACCACAATCGCGATAGCCGCGCCGCCGCCCACCAGCCCGGGACGGGTCGCGGGGAGCAGCGCGGCGCGCATGTCAGGCGCGCTCGCGCGAAAGGCGCTCGCCCATGAGGCCGGTCGGACGGAAGATGAGAATCAGTACCAGCAGGCCGAACGCGATTACGTCCTTATAGGCCGACGGGATCTGGAACGCGGTCGGGCCCAGCGATTCCGCCAGCCCCAGGAAGAAACCCCCCAGCATGGCTCCCGGCACATTGCCGATCCCGCCCAACACCGCCGCCGTAAACGCCTTCAGTCCGGGCATGAACCCCACCATGTGGGTCACCTGGCGGTTGTGGAAGCCCAGCATTACGCCGGCCATCCCGGCCAGCAGCGAACCCAAGGCAAAAGTCAGCAGGATAATCCGATTCACATCGATGCCCATCAACTGCGCCGTCGGTTTGTCCTCGGCCACCGCGCGCATCGCCTTGCCGAAGCGCGAGCGGTTAACCAGCAGCACCAGCGCCACCATCGTGATGATCGCCAGGACCATGATCATGATGCTTGTATTGGCCACGAACACGTCCCCGAAACGCTGCCCGCCGGAGAGTCCGGTGATCTGCGGGGTCGGGTAGATTTTCACGTTCGCGCCAAAGGCCTGGAGGGCGGCGTTTTGCAGGAAGATCGACGCGCCGATCGCGCTGATCAGCGGCACCAGACGCGGCGCTCCGCGCAGCGGGCGGTAGGCGATGCGCTCTAGCAGCACCCCCACCACCACCGCCACCGACATCCCGGCGATGAACACAATCACAATAGTCAGAAGGGTGTTGTAGTCCAGAAAGCCCGAGTTGATCGAAGCGTCCAGGACGAAGAAGCCCGCCATCGCGCCCAGCATCAGCACCTCGCCGTGGGCAAAATTGATCATGAAGAGGATGCCGTAGACCAGCGTGTAGCCCAGCGCGATCAGCGCGTAGACCGCGCCCAGCGCCAGCCCGTTGATCAGGTTGCGGATCCACACTTCGGGGCCCCACACCTGGTCGTAGATGGTCTGCCCCAGGCGAAACGCCAGCACCGCGCCGATCAGCACGCCGAGGATCGTCAGAAAAGCTCGCTTGGAAAACGCCGCCGACCGGCCGACGGTGGTAGATGTTGTCGCCATATGGGTTAAGTCCGAAAGAACGAAGGCGGACGGCCGGTAATCCGGCCGTCCGCCCGTTACATCGTTAGGAAATGCTGGGCGCGGCTACTAGACCGCGGACCATGCGTTGTCGGCCACGATCTGGAAGCCGACAGTGCCCTGGCCGCCATCACCGATTGCGTTGAAATCGATGACGCCGGACACACCCTGGTAGCCGTGGTTGGCGCGAATCGCCTCGTTGACGGCATTGCGCCGGATAATCAACGAGCCATCCGCCGCTAACTCGGACGCCGAATCGATAGCGGCGATGATGATCGCCGCCGCGTCGTAGGCGTGCGCGTTAAACGGGCCCTGCGGCTCGCCAAACTTCTCTTCGTAGCGCTCCAGGAAGCCGGCCAGCAGGTCGGCGTCAGTCTCGCCGAAGTCGGCGAACGAGGAGTAGGACCCCTCGGCGTCGCCGGCGGCGGAGTCGATGTAGACTTGGCTGTTGATCCCGTCAGCGCCGAAGAAGATCGCGTCCTCGAGGCCCACTTCATTCTTCTGCGCAACCAGCAGCGCGCCTTCGCCCTGGAACCCACCGAAATACAGCAGGTCCGGGGCGCCATCGGCGATCGTTGTCAGCACCGCGCGGAAGTCTTTGTCACCAACGGTGACGCCTTCAAACGCGGTTACTTCGCCGCCCAGCTCCTCAAACGCACCCTGGAACACCTGCACCAGACCTTCGCCGTAGGAACTCTGGTCGTGGATCATCGCCGCCGTGGTGGCGCCGAGCGTGTTGAGCGCGAAATCGGCGGCCGCCGTGCCCTGGATGCGGTCGTTCCAGCAAACGCGGTTGGTGACGTCCAGGCCGCGCGCAGTGAAGGAAACGGCCGTCGAGGACGGCGAAACCATCGGAATGTGCGCTCGCTCGTAGATCACCGAAGCCGGCTCGGACGAGCCGCTGCACATGTGGCCGACCACCGCGACAACCTCGGGGTTAGCCGCAAACTTATTGGCCACCGCCGTGCCACCCTCGCCGCTGCACTGGCCGTCTTCGTCGAGCATTTCAACCGCGAATCCCTTGACGTCCGGGAACTCGTCAAACGCCAGTTCCGCGCCGTTGCGGATGTCGATGCCCAGGTTGGCCAGGTCGCCGGTCAACACCGTGACCAGGCCGATTTTGATCGTGTCGCCGGGTGCCACCGTGACAATGCCCCAGGGGTCATTGACAACCAGCACGCTCTCGACCTCTACCGGAACCTCGACCTCAACCGGAACTTCTACCTCGATTACTTCCTTCTTGACCACGGTCTCGCCGGCGACTTCAACTTCCTTGATGACCTCGACCTCTTTGACCACGGTCTCGCCGGCGACTTCAACTTCCTTGATGACCTCGACCGGGACTTCCTTGATGACTTCCTTGGTCTCGCCGCACGCGGCCAGGACCACTCCGCCGGTAACGGTCAGGCCGCCACCGAGAAGGCGACGCCGCGACACGCCGGTAAAGAATCCGTCTTTATTACCCATCTGTGTTCTCCCTACGTTCTACGTTCCTGCCCGCATTATCGAACCGGACGCCTCCCGCCATCACCGGCAGACAACGGTGATGGTGGCGGCGGACGCTTACGACATGTACATCGCCAGCTCCGTCCGTCGGTAGGCGAGGGGAACGCCCTCTCCTCGAAGGCGCCGCCCAGTCTACAGTGAAGGGCGAATCTATCAGTCGTTCCGGTTCAGGTCAACGCCCTTCCCCGCTTGGACGTGGTCGGGAACCAGGACACCGGCTCCCCGGGGGGCGGCGCACGCGGTCTACTTGTCCGGAATCAACCGCGGTTGGACGTTCTCCAGTTCGCGCCGGCGCGTGTGCTCCTTAATCTCCCCGATCACCTCCGCCAGACTGTCCACATCCTCAAACCGGCGATATACCGAGGCGAAACGCACATACGCCACCGCGTCCATATCCCGCAGCCGTTCCATCACCATGTCGCCAATCCGGCGCGCCGAAATCTCCGACAGACCGGCGTTCAAGACCTCCGAAGACACCGAGTCCACCAGTTCCTCAATGTCCTCCACCGCAACCGGCCGGTTCAGACACGCCAGGCGGACTCCTTCGAATATCTTGCTGCGGTTGAACTCCTCGCACCGGCTGTCGCGCTTGCGCACCAGGAAGGCCGCCATGTCCGAGCGCTCCACCGTCGTACAGCGGTGGTTGCATTCCAGGCACTCGCGCCGGCGGCGCACTCCGTTCTCGGCAAGCTCGGCCGACAGCACCCGCGATTCCGTCGACGCGCACTGCGGGCAGCGGAACTGCTCCAGCCGTTCATAGGTAGTAAAGCGATACTCGCAGCTAAGGCATTGCCGCCGCCGCCGCACGCCGTTGGCGTTGTCGCGGCTGTCCACGACCTTGAGGTCAGATTTTCCGCACCGGGGGCAGTGCATGGCAGGGAGTTCCTCGCGGGAGTTGCGGCGTCGGTTAGGCCGCCTTTCGGAAGAATAGCATCGGATTGGGCAAATCGGGGCCCGGCGACAGGTTTGCGCCATCGCCGCCGGGTTGGATGCGGTGATCGGTTGAGCCGGATCGCGGCGATGAGGCAAAATATCGGCCGGCCAGGAACGGGGCGCGGCCGGCGCTGCCCCGATCCACGAACCGCGGTTCAGGGAGATCCATGTTCAACGCGCTCGGTCGCTTTGTCTACCGCCAT
>JASLPR010000089.1 GCA_030744875.1 Chloroflexota bacterium | reverse complement strand
CTCATCCCACCGAGCTACACCACCCCCTCGACCCGCAGGGCGCGGATGGCCGTTTCCTCGTAGCCCAACGAACGCAGGATCTCGCCGGTGTGTTCGCCCAGCCGCGGTGGCGGCCGGCGGTAGGTGGCCGGGGTTCCGGCGAAGCGCACCGGGTTGCTCAGCACCTTCACCGGGCCGGCGGTCGGATGCTCAATGGTGCGGATGATGCCCAGTTCCTTCACCTGCGGGTGGTCTTCAATCTCGTCGTAGCCGCGCACGATCCCGAACCACATGTCGTTGCGCTCGAAGTGGTCGGTCCACGCGGCGGTGGTCTGTTTGCGCGTCGCCACCTCGATGACGGGCTTGATGTCGTCGGGCCGCTCGAAAGCGTCCTCCACGGTGAACTCGGACAACTCCGGCAGTTCCAGCACCTCGGCCAGCTTTTCGAGGGTCGTAATGGAGATCACGATCCAGCCGTCGGCCGTCTGGTAGATGCCGTAGGGGGCCTCGTGGAAGGTGGTGGCCATGCCTTCCTCGCTCCGTTCCCGCATGTTGCCGCCGTTGATCGTGCAGGTCACCGGCTCAACCTGCATGTGGATGGCCGCCTCGATCAGGCTGGTCTCCAGCAACTGCCCCTCGCCGGTGCGCTCGCGGTGAAACAGCGCGGTCATCACCCCGTAGGCCAGCAGGGCGCCGCAGTGGATGTCGATCACCGCCGTACCGGTCGGCGTCGGCGGATCGGACTTCCGCCCGGTGCCCGCCGCCAGGCCGGTCTCGCCCTGCAGAATCAGGTCCTGCCCGGCGCGGTCGCGATACGGCCCTTCGGCGCCGTAGCCGGTGGCCGAGCAGTAGACGATACCCGCGTTTATCTTCTTGACGCTCGCGTAGTCCAGCCCGAGCCGCGCCATCACCCCGGGACGGAAGTTCTCGACCAGCACGTCGAAGTCCGGCAGCAGTTTCTGGATGATCTCCATGCCGCGCGGGTCTTTCATGTTCACGGTCAGGTCGCGTTGATTCCGATTCAACGCCAGCGCGAACATGCTCTCGCCGTTGAGGAACAGATTGGCCCCGGCCCAGCCGCGTTCATACGAGCCGGTCCGCGGGCGTTCGATCTTGATGACCTCGGCGCCGGCGTCGGCCAGCAGTTGCACCCCCACCGGCCCCGCCGCGAGTTGGGCGAAACTCAACACCTTTACCCCATCAAGCGCGCCCTTGGGAATCTGCGGGCCGGGCATGGGTCACCTTCCGTTTCCTGATTCGTTTGGTTGTCCGCCAATTCTGCCCGCACTCGTTCGATGTTGCATCCGCGAGCCGGCACAGCCGGTTTCTTTCTGAATACCCTCGCGGGGTCTTCCAGTCGGTGACTTGACGGGCTGGCGGCTACCCCGCCCGGCTTCCCCCACGAGCGCCGATTTCCCGTCGGCGCTCGTCAGTCGCCCTCCGCGTAGGAGTAGTTGGGCGGCTCGATCTTCGAGCCCTCACGCAATACCAGCAGCTTGTGCACCAGCACCGCCACCAGCACGTCGTCCTGATTCAGCACCTCGAGTTGCACATCCACGATTCCCCAGTCGTCGTTCTTCACCCGCTTGCCCACCACCTCCAGGTCGGCCCGCAGCGTATCGCCCGGGTAGACCGGCTTCAGGAAGCGCACCCGGTCGTAGCCGTAGGAGAGCGGCAGGCGCATGTCCATGGACATGGCATCGATGAAGAAGCCGTCGGCCATCGACAGGACCAGCACACCCGGGGTGCAGGGTTCGCGAAAGATCGGGTGATCGGCGGTGAAGACGGCGTCAGTGTGATTGGGATGATCGCAGGCGGCGGCGCCGATGATCATGCGGATATCGGCATCGGTCGTCGTTCGCGCGCGGCTCAGATGCTTTTCGCCGATCTCGTAGTCCTCGTAGCACCGATCCCCGGCCATCCGCAACCCGCTTTCTCTATGTAACGGCTTCTCCCAGTGTCACAACGATAGGCGATTGGTCAGTCGGTGATGGTCACGATCGGTGAGCGAAGGCAGGCCAGCAGCGGCTTCAACAGTTCCATCCTTTGCGCACAAATCAGAGCGTTCCCTTCCACTGGGCCACTCAATCTCCAGTGGATGATGCAGGCCTCTTGGGTACCGTCTTGCAGAGAATACGTTGCGCAGATTTGCTCAAGCGGGCTGCGATCAGAATCATATTCCGCTCGGAAGCCAACCACAGTCAAACCTCCGGGACCGATGTCAGTCAGCCCGCTCAATCGCTCCTGCCCTTCTACCGCCCGCTCAAGAAGATCCATTCTCTCCGCCAACTCGTCACGCTCCATGAAGAAGCGCGTGCCAAGGACGATCCCCGCGATCGTAGCCAGCGCAAGAACCCCCGTTGCGATCTTCCAGAACATGACGTCCTCCATTCTTACCAGGGTATGGGTTTCCGCCCCTTCCCTCGCGGGGCGATATCTCGAAATCAGCCTATTGCGGTGTCAGGCGTCCTCAGCCAGTTCAGATCAACGCCTCCAGATCGAAGCCGTGCTTCTCAAGGAGGACGTATCCGAGCACCCGTGCAACTGCGGTGAACTGCGTGTCGATCGCCAGGTCTTCCGCCAACTGTTCTCCACCTTTTCGCAGGGCCGCTTGAAGCGACCCGTATTTCAGTACCGCCTTCACAACCCTCTCGATCGCCCGCGAGTCCGAAACGAGCGACAGATACACCTGGAGCAACTCCTCCACATCCAACGCGTCCTGAAGAACCCCAAGAGTCATCTGCGCGGTGCTTCCAAGCAGTTCGGGCAGGTTGTTCCGTAGATCCGCACTCTTGTCATCGAACAGGAGGAACCACTGCACGAGATTTTCCGGATCGCCGACGGCGAGCCCTACGTTGTGCCGCTGAACTTCGGCTATCGCGACGGCAAGGCCTACTTCCACTCGTTCCCACACGGCCGCAAGATCGATGCCATCCGCGCCGACGCGCGGGTGTGCTTTGAGGTCGACCTAGACCACAAGTTGATAACCGGGGAGATGGCCTGCGACTGGAGCTTCGACTACACCAGCATCATCGGCTTCGGCCGGGCCCGGATTCTGGAAGATCGCACCGAGAAGATCGCCTGCATGGAGGCCATCATGGCGCAGCTGGGTGAGGAAGCCGGTCTTCGCGGAGCGCGACTGGGAACGGGTGGCGGTGGTGGAGATCGAGTTCGACCGGCTCACCGGGAAGCAGTCCACGCACTAGCGCAAGAGGTTGGCCGGGCAACGCCGTGGGCGCGTTTACAGGCGGGCCGCGGGCGACCTACTCCCAGCGCCCCTGCCAGTTGGTCGACTCGGCGCCGGCGGAGATCGGCTCGGCCGCGACGAAGGGCTCCGCGTCCCCGACGGTCGAGTGCATGGGAACATCCTGTTTCGCCAGTTCCTGCTGGAGGGCGGCGATGTCCACGCCCTGCACGCGCACCCCGGTGGCGATCGACTGGGCGGCGGCGACCCCGGCCGCCTGGCCCATCTGCCAGCAGTTCGGCACCTCGCGCATGAAGGTGTGGGTGACCGGATCGCAGCTCAGCAGCCGTCCCGCCGCCAGCAGGTTCTCGATGCCCTGCGGCACCAGCGTCCCGTAGGGGACGGAGACGTTGGGGTGGCGCGGGGTTGGCGGCGGGGAGAGCCCGATCTCGTCGTCGAAGACCCGGCCGGCCTTCCAGTCGTCGGCGGTCATGGTGGCCGCGCCGATTAGCCGGCGGCTGTGGCGGGTGCCCATCTGCGGCGCGGTGCCGGAGACGTAGGCGTCGGCGAAACCGGGCACGTTGCCCCGGTAGAACGCGATCATGTCCATCATCACCCGGCGCGATTTGATCTCCACCGCGGTCAGGTCTTCGACGCTCAGCGAGCTGTAGCCGGCGAAGCGCGGCCCCATGAAAAGCGCCTGGTCGTTGCGCGGCATCGGGTCGGGACGCGCCGTGGGGCCGGCCTTGCGAGCCTGCTCCATGACCTCGCGGTAGCCGTCCGGGTCGCTCTCCTTGAACTCGCGGTAGCGGTCCATGTCGACCCCGCTCCACAGGAAGGCGACGTTCATGCGGTGGTGGATGTCGTCCTCGACGATGTCGGACTCCCAACGGGCGCCGGCCAGGGCGAAGATGTCGCCGTCGCCGGTGGTGTCGATCACGACCTTCGCGAGGATGGCCTGGCGTCCCGACTTGCTCTCGAAAACGATGCCCTTTACTTCGTTGCCTTCCTGGACGGTGGCCACCGCCCAGCCGTGCAGCACCAGGCTCGCCCCGCGCGCCAGCACCTCGTCCTGGTGGGCTATCTTGAGCATCTCGGCGTCGATGGTCGGCGACCAGGTGACGACGCCGTTGAAGGCGGCGGTGCGCTCCTTCCAGTACGCCACCAGCTGCGGGTCGTCGGAGCCCCAGACCTGGCTTTCGGGTCCCAGCAGGGCCTCCGGCGGCATGCGATCCAGCACGTCGTTGGCGAAGCCGCCGATGACCTGCCGGCCGGTCCAGTCGGACATGCGGTCGATCCACAGGCAGAATCCGCCAGTGGCCATGCCGCCCAGGTGGCCGTAGCGCTCCAGCAGGATGGTGTCGGCGCCCAGGCGCGCCGCCGAAGCCGCCGCCGCCGCCCCGGCCGGACCGCCGCCGACCACCAGCACGTCGCAATCTCTAAAGACCGGGGTATCGCGCGCCGGTTCGCGGATGGTGTCCTGTCCCGAACCCGCCTGGTGTTCCATTGATGTTCTCCCGCCGGTGGCCGCCGTCATGCCGATCGCAGAATTGTCGCCGCCCCCACCCGGACAGTGTAGACGAGGCCGCCGGGGACCGGCGTCGCCGCCGGCCGAGCGACTAGTATCGGGCTCTACTACGGCACCGGGGGCGCGGGCCCCGACGAGAGGGGGCGAACCATGGAGCTAGAAGGCAAAGTCGCGCTGGTGACCGGCGCCAGCCGTGGGATCGGCGCGGCAATCGCCGCCGGGTACGCCGAAGCCGGGGCGCACGTGGCGCTAGCGGCGCGAGCCACCGGGCGGTTGGAAGCGGTGGCGGAGCAGATTCGGGCGAAGGGCGGTGCGTGCAGCATCCACTTACTCGATGTCACCGAGCACACCGCGGTGGTGCGCACGATCGACACGATCGTCGCCGAGCACGGCCGGCTGGACATCCTCTGCAACAACGCCGGCGTGAGCACCGCCCCGGGCAACGCCGTGGACGTCCCGCCGGAGCGCTTCGCCGGGGTCTTCGCGGTGAACGTGATCGGTCTCTACGCCTGCTGCCACGCGGCCCTGCCGCACATGCTCGACAAGGGCTACGGCCGGATCGTGAACATCGGCTCGGGCTCGGCGTTCATGTGCAAGCCGGGCTCGTCGGCGTATTCGAGCTCGAAGGCGGCGGTGAACGCGATCACCGTGGCGCTGGCCGGCGAGGTGGGCGCTGCCGACGTGCTGGTGAACGCCATGAGCCCCGGTTATATCCGCAGCGACATGAACCCGGCGGGCACCGACGAGCCGGAGGAGTCGGTGCCGACCGCGCTCTGGCTGGCGGCGCTACCGGCCGACGGCCCGACCGGGCGCTTCTTTCGCTTCATGGGCGAACTGCCGATTTTGCCGGACACGGCGATGGACTTCACCTCCGGTCCAGCGTGATCGTTGCGGTCGGTGAGCACCTAGCTCGCCTCGACAGCGGCGGCGCGGTCGTCTAGTTTCAACCAGTCGGGATCGCCGGGGAGCAACCGCCCGTGACCGCCCTCACCGCCTACATCAACCGCCTGCGCGGATTCAGCCCCAACGCCCGCCTGCTGCTGGCGCGGAGCCTGATCGCCCCGCTCGGATTCGGCATCTGGGGCGTGGTTTTCAACATCTACCTGCTGACCATCGAGGTCGATGGCGAGCCGCTTTTCGGGATCGATTTCATCTTCACGTTGATCGCCGTCGATTGGCTGGTCCACGGCCTGGCGGCCTTCCCGGCAGGGCTGTTCAGCGATCGCTTCGGCCGCCGGACCAGCTTCCTCTTCGCCAGCATCCTGGCGGTCGGCGCCAGCCTGGCCAAGCTGTTCACACTGGACCCGACGCTGCTGCTGATCCTGGCCGGGCTGACCGGGCTGGGTAGCTCATTCCACGCGGTGACCAGCGGGCCGTTCCTGATCGAGAATTGCCGCCCCGAGGACCGCACCCACCTCTTCAGCGCGCAGACGACGTTCGGGCTGACGTCGGCGACGTTTGGCGCGCTGCTGGGCGGAGTGCTGCCGTCGGCGCTGGCGCTGCTGGGCGGGACCGACCTGGTAACGACCGCGCACGCGCGCATGGCGCTGGTGCTGGCGATCCCGGTGCTGCTGATCGGACTGCTGCCGATCTACCTGATCCGCGAGCAATGGATCGAGTCGGAGGCCTATTCGCGGTACCCCTGGTACACCGCCTGGGCGCACAACCTGTCCAGCCTGAAGACGATTCTGAAGTTGTGTTCGGTTTCGGCGATCGCCGCACTGGGGATCGGCGCGATCGTGCCGGTCTTCAATATCTATTTCTTCGATACGTTTCAAATCGGCGAGGAGCAGGTGGGCTACATCTTCGCGATCAGTTCGCTGGCGACAGCGGCCGGAATGGTGGTGGCACCGTTCCTGGTGGAGCACCTGGGCCGGGTGCGCACGATCGTGCTGACGAAGCTTCTGTCGGTGCCCTTCCTGCTGCTGGTGGCGCTGGCGCCAACGGTGTTCCTCGCCGCCGTGCCGTTCGTGTTCCGGGCGATTTTCAACGACATGGGCGGGCCGATCTTCAGCCTGTTTTCGATGGAGCAGGTTCGGCCCGAGGAGCGCGGCACGACCGCCGGCATGACTCATTCGGCCAGTGAGTTTCCGATGGGCATAACCGGGCTGGTGATGGGCGGGGTGATGGCCCGCAGCGTCGAATGGATGATCCCGTTCGTAGTGGCGGCGGTGTTCACGGTGCTGGCCTACCTGGTGTTCCTGCGGCATTTCCGGCATGCCGAAGCCGGCGCGACGGCGGATTCCCCGGCGGGGCCGGTGTCTGCGAAGGCGGCCTCGTCGTGAGGATCGGCGGGTGGTTCCGAACGCGCAGTTTGCGGAGGGCGCTGGCGGCGGCGGGCATCGCGGTTTTGCTGGCAGTCGCGACCGCCTCCCCCGCGCTGGCGCACATCGGCGACCCGCTGGGCGGCGGCGTGCAGAGCTCAACCCTGATCGCGCTGCCGTTCGCGTTGTTGGCGGTTGTCGGCGTACTCGCCGCCGCCGCCTACTTCATGTACACCGCCCATCGCGACCGCGATTTGCCAATCGACGAGACCCCGACCGAACCGACCGTCTAGCCGCCGTTAGGCCCGCGTGATGTGGGTGTCCTTCTTGACCTCGGTGACGTACTTGAATCCGTAGTCGACCGACCGATCCACGCCGATGTGCGCGGACCAGATCAGAGCCGCCGTCACCGCCACCGGCCATTCGCCGATGAGTCCGACGATCGCCAGCGCCAGCGGCCAGACTTAGGCATGGACCGTGTTGTAGCAGGCCGCGCCGACCCGCCGGCCGGCCAAGTAGCCCAGCGCCGATAGGTCCGGCGCGAGGATGAAGATGGCGAACATCCCCCACCCGCCGTCGAGCCGACCGAACATCCACACACTAGCGGCCAGGACGGCCAGCCCTTCCGCTCGTAACGCGATTTACGGCCAGGACATTGGTGCTCCCCTTGGGCCGACTCCCGCGCCGGTTTGCTCCCGCAGAGAGGCTACGAACACCCGGCACGGCAGCCCAAGAACATTTCGGCGGCCGGTCCATCCCAGCGCTCCACCCCTACTTAGCCGGGATGCTCTTCGCGAATTCCAGACCCAGTTCGACCCATTCGACCAGCCCGGCGCCGGATTCCACACCTTCGGCGGCCACGTAGACCCAACCCTTCATCGGCTTGCCGGTGAAATCCATCACCCGGGTGTGCGGGCGTTCCAGCGCCGGGTCGTGGGCGTCCTTGCCGACCCGTACCACCAGGGTCGTCGCCGATGACGCCGCAGGACATGTTGCCGCCCACCATGAAGCTCAGCCCGCCGAACATGTCCTTCTCCTCCATTACGGTGCGCGCCAGGACCACCTCGCGTACGCGCTGTCCCAGGGTCTCGTCATACGCCATGATTGCCCTCCCGGACCGGCAGGGTCTCGCCGCCGGACTGCATCAGCCAGTCACGTTCTCATCCGGCTGCATCAGGCCCATGACCGTCCCCTGCGGATCGGTCACATAGGCAACCCAGCCCACCGTCGGCACCGGTATCTTCGCCATCGCCATCGCCATCGCCATCGCCATCGCCATCGCCACCGCCCCACCCTCCGCCTTCGCCTTCTCGACCGTCGCGCCCAGATCTTCCACCTGCACCGTGATCACCACTTTCGCCGCCCCGTCCGGCGGGAGCATGAACGCCCCGTCGATCCCCGGCGTATCTTCCACTCCGGTCGCCGCGGTCCACTAATCCTCCGGCCCGTCCCATTTCTGCACGTTCCAACCGAACACATCTTCATAGAGCCCGGTCAACTCTTCCCGGTCTTCCGCGCTGATCGCAAAATGAACGACGCTGTCCATCGCCAGGTCTCCTCGCACGCCGCTTGACTAGTCGGCAAATAGCCGGCCCGCGCCGCCGTCTTGACGGACGTCTCCGGTCACATGCCAGCCTTCTCGTCCGGCTGCATCAGGCCGACGACGGTGCCCTGCGGGTCGACCAGGTAGGCCGCCCAGCCGATCATCGGCACGGCCATCTTCTCCATCGCCACCCGGCCGCCGTTCTCCTTGGCCTTCGCGACGGTGGAGTCAAGGTCTTCCACTTCGACGGTCACCACGGTGCGCGGGGTGCCATCGGCCGGACGCATGAAGGCGCCGTCGATGCCCGGGGTGCCCTCCTCGCCGGTGGAGGCGAGCCAGTAGTCCTCGGGGCCGTCCCACTTGTTGACCTTCCAGCCGAAGACGTTCTCATAGAAACCAACCAGCGCCTCCGGCTCGGCGGCGCTGATTTCGAAATGCACGACGCGATCCATCCTGGTCTCCTCTGGTAAAGCTCACGGCCCACCCCCGCCCGTTCTGCTTCCCAAAGCTACATCCCGAGCCGGCGATCCGGAAATCTCGGTTCGGCGGAGCGTGCCCGCTAGGGAATTCGGCTAGCGCGTCATCCCCAGCGTGCCGCGGCGCAGGACCGTCGAAATCACCATGACGATCACGCCCAGAACGGCCAGGATCGTGAGCCAGGTCTCGGCGTCGGCCTGCATGGACTCGCTGCGGCCCAGCAGGACGGCCATCACCTGGAGGGTCTCGACGAGCACCAATTTCACGATGATCGCCATGCCGTAGCCGGTGCCCAGGCTGCGCCAGAGACCCAGCCCGGCCCCGGCAAAGGCGTCCAGGTAGTTGATGACGCCGGTGACGAACATCAGCATGCCGGCGATGAGCGGGAAGGTGGAGTAGTACTCCTTCACTATGCCCGGTCCGACTGGCTCGGCACCGGCCGACTGCTCGTCGGTGCCCGAAACGTGAGCATGCTGCAGTTGCAGAATCTTGCGCGGCCAAAGCCGCCGTCTCTTCGTCTCGGGTCCGGTTAGGCCGGTCGGTCACCGGGGAGTCACACCCCTCGTCTATCCAGATAATCATGGCGATTTGCACCTGTCAAGGGGTCATTTTCGGGCCGGTCGGGAAGTTCCCGGAAGGGGTCTGAAAGCCGCGTGGACTTTTCTTGAGAACGGGCATTTTAAGGGGTGGATTGCGGCCCGTCCTGAGAGTTTGCCCTGTCGCCCCCCGGCATCCGTTGGAAGAACCAAACAGCCTGTGGCTGCCGACCTGCACGCAGGCCGGGCCACGCGTCAAAGTTGCGAACTGGCTACCGGCAGTAATCATTCAGAAAGAAGGCTGTCGGTGACAGCCGTGGATGGCCTGTGACCGCTGGGGATGGCTAGATGGCGTAGCGGGCCATACCGGCTTCGTTGATGGTCCAGCCGAAGCCGGGTCCGTCGGGGACGTCGATGGAGCCGTTAACGGGCTGGGGTTCGCCGTCGAGGACCTCCCAGAGCAGGGAGTTGCCGGGGATCGGATCGCGACGGGGAAAGAACTCGCCGATGGGGCAGCAACTAGTGGCGGCGATGAGGTGGTAGGAGTGCAGCCAGCCCTGGTGGGGACAGACGGCGCGGCTGTGGCTGGCGGCGAGACCGCAGATCTTGAGTAGCTCGCTGAAGCCGCCGACGCGGTTCATGTCCGGCTGCAGGTAGTAGACGCCGGCGTTGATGAGGGCGACGTAGTCGAAGCGGGTGCGCGAGTGCTCGCCGGCGGCCAGGGCGATGGCGTTCATGTTGGTCAGGCGCTCGTGTCCGTCCAGGTCGTCGATCGGGATGGGCTCTTCGATCCAGGCGATGTCGAATTCGACCAGGCGATCGAACATGCGCATGGCATAAGGCAGGTCCCATTTGAAGTGGGGATCGAGCATTAGCTGGATGTCGGGGCCGATGGCGTTGCGCAGTTCGCGGACGATTTCGAGCTCTTCACGCATCCCGGCAGGGCCGTGGTTGGGCCCGCGGGCGAAGAAATACTTCAGGGCCCGGAAGCCGTCGTCTACGGCGGCGGTGGCGGCGGCGAGGAGGGCGTCGAGCCCGGCGGCGCTGTTGAGGGTGCTGAGGTAGAGGGGAATCGTATCTTTGGTCTTGCCGCCAATGAGGTCGTAGACGGGCAGGTTGGCGCGTTTGCCGGCCAGGTCCCAGAGAGCGATGTCGACGCCGGACATGGCCATGATGACGGCGCCGCGCATGCCGTACTGGTGGGTGGATTTGTACATGCGGTTCCAGAGCCACTCGATGCGGGTGGCGTCTTCGCCGATCAGCAGCTGGCTCAGGTGGCCCTCGATGATGGCGGTGGCGCCGATGTTGCGGCCGCCGACGGTGCCGATGCCGGTGAGGCCGGTGTCGGTTTCGATCTCGACGACCGTGAGGGCGACGGGCTCGGCCGGGACCGGGACGCTGCTGCCGAAGGGCCCCGGCGCGCCGAGGGGGGCGGTGGGGGGCGGCTCGAAGGAAACCGGGGTGTGCCCGGAGTTGCCCAGGGTGCGGGCGCGGACCGACGTGATGATCAAAAAGTACCTGCCTGGCGGGTGGCCATCCCGGTTCGGGCCGGGGTCATTGTCCGCAAGCGGCGGCGCGGCGTCAAACGGCTTCGCCGCTTCTGCCGGCGGCTAGCCGCCGGTGCCGGTGGTGTCTTCGGCGGACAGGTGCTTGAAGGTCTCGCCGGTGGCGGCGACGGTGCGGGTGACCTCGGTGCCGCCGTAAACCCAGAGAATCCGCATCTCGGAGTCGCCGGTGTTGATGAAGCGGTGCGGCACGCCGGCGGGGATGTAGGTGGCGTCGTATTGCGAGACCGGGGCTTGCTCGCCCGCCATCTCGGCCGTGCCGGAACCGGCCAAGACGGTTACTGACTCCTCGACGTTGTGCCAGTGCTCGACGATGCCGCCGCCGGGCGGAAAGACCGTCATGCCGGTGGCGATGCCCTGCGCGCCGAGTCCGCCGCCCACCAGGGGGATGCTCTTGATGCCGCTGCCGCGGTCGAAGACTTCGATTTCGTCCAGTTTCAGGATGGTTCCGGCCATGCCGATCGCTCCAGTTCGCGCGGGCCCGCTCGGGCCGATTGTGGCCGCACGGTAGCACGCATTCGACGCGCGGGGAGGGCGGGGCACCGCGCCAATAGCTTGTGGGCATCCGGCCGGGGCTGCTACGGTTGGCGCGGCGGCAGAAACCAGTAGGGGAAGCCACCCGATCCGGGCAGCTTTCACGCCAGGGCCCATGAACGACCATGCCGCCACATCCGAACCCCTGGCGCTGAGTACACGTTCCGCGCTTTTGCCGGTACCGGGCGGCCCTTGGATAACAGGAACAACTTGGACAACGACTTCGGCGCCCTTGGCGTGCAATCCGACCTCATTGAGAACATCGCTGTCGACGGCATAACCTCCCCGGCCCCCATCCAGGAACTGGCAATACCACCCCTGATCGACGGCCGCGACCTGCTGGCCCAGGCCCCGACCGGCTCGGGCAAAACGATCGCCTTCCTGCTTCCGGTAATCGAATCGATCGACACCGGCCTGCGGGCACCGCAGGCGCTGATCCTGGCGCCCACCCGCGAGTTGGCCCAGCAGATCCGCGCAGTGGCCGAGATGGCCGCCCGCGACACCGGCATCGGCAGCGTGCTGATCCACGGCGGGACTTCGTATGGCCCGCAGCGAGCGGCGCTGGACGCCGGGGCGCAGATTGTGATCGGCACGCCGGGACGGATCATCGACCTGATCGACCAGGGCGACCTGCGCCTGCGCGATATCCACTTCTTCGTACTTGACGAGGGCGACCGGATGCTGGATGACGGCTTCGGGCCGGACATCGACCTGCTGATGGGCCGACTGCCCGAGAACCGCCAGGTAGCGCTGTTTTCGGCGACGGTGCCGGACTGGCTGGAAAACATCCTGAAGAAGTACCTGCACGACCCGATCCGCCTGGAGCACGGCGGCGACGAACTGACCACGCCGGATATCGAACACGAGATCCTGGTGGTGCCGGCGATTGAGAAGTTCCGCGCGTTGTGCTGGATTCTGGATCAGCCCACTACCGGCACGACGCTGGTGTTTGGGCGCACCAAGCACGGCGTGGAGCGCCTGCGCCGGCAGCTTGATGGGGCCGGCTACCAGGTTCGCTCGCTGCAGGGCGACATGAACCAGTCGCAGCGCGACCGGGCGATGGAGTGGTTCCGCAACAGTAAAGAAGGCCAGATTCTGCTGGCGACCAACGTGGCGGCGCGCGGGCTGGACATCCTGTCGATCGCCCGGGTGATCAATTTCGACCCGCCGGAAGACCCGGAGATGTTCACCCACCGGGTGGGCCGCACCGGGCGCATGGGCCGCCAGGGCCAGTCGACGACGATGGTGACCGGCAGCGACCTGGTAACCCTGGGACGAATCGAACACATGATCGGCGACTCGATCGTGCGGCGCTACTGGGATGAGATTCGACCGGAGGGCGAACGGCGCGACCCGGTGGCGGACCGCGCCAATGGCTCCGGCGGACAGACGTCGTCGGGCGGCACTATGCTGCCCGGTGAGTCGCTCAGCGGCGGCGCTGGTGGCGGCTCCGAGCGGGGCGGTCGCGGTGGTCGCGGTGGCGGCGGGGGACGCGGCGGCGGCGGGGGACGCGGCGGCGGCGGTCACCGGCGCTAGACGCCCGGGCTAACCGCCCAGTTCGGACAACTCGACCCAGCGGTCCTCGGCGGAGGAAAGCCGGATCGCGTCCATGGCCCGGATATTCGCCACCGCCTCTTCGGGCGGCCATTTCAGAGGCACGTCGTAGAGGACGGCGTCGGACATCGCTTCGACTTCAAGCATGTAGGAATCAAAGGGCGAGAACAGCGTCTGCGAGAAGCCGGCGCCGTCGAAGATGCGGATCTTGGCTTCTTTGAGCGACGGCAGGTGGAAGTCGTTGATGACCATCCGCCCCTCGGTGCCCAGCACTTCCAGGATCGGCCGGCCGTGGGTCTCTTTGCTGTAGTCGAGTTGGGCGAACTTGCCACCGGCGAACTCCATCAGGATGAAGCCGGTGAAGTCAACATCGTATTCGGGGTCGTTGCGCAGGCTGGCGAGCACGCGGAGCGGCTCTTCGTCGTAGATGAAACGGGCCACGCCGACGCAGTAGCTGCCAATGTCGGCGAGCCCGCCGCCGGCCAGCGCGGGCTGGTTGCGGATGTTGGCGGCGTCGCGCGGGGCCATGACGTTGAAGGAGGCCTTGACCAGGCGCGCGGTACCCAATCTGCCGGATTCGACAATCTTGCGGGCGCGCAGGTTGCGCTCGGCGAAGTGGTACTGGAAGGCCTCCATGAGGATGACGCCCAGTTCGCGGCAGCGGTCTACCATCGTCTGCGCCTCGGCGGCGTCGACGGCGATGGGCTTCTCGCAGAGGATGTGCTTGCCGGCTTCGGCGGCCTTGACGGTCCAGGGGGCGTGCATTGACAGCGGCAGCGGGTTGTAGATGACCTGGATGTCGTCGTCGGCCAGGAGTTCCTCGTAGGAGCCGTAGGCGCGGGGGATGCCGAGCTCTTCGGCAGCTTCCTCGGCGCGGGAATGGTCGCGGCTGGCGATGGCCAGGAAGTTGGTGTTGGCGGCCTTCTGGCCCGCCGGGATGACCAGGATGCGCCCGATCTGGGCGGTGGACAGGACGCCCCAATTGACCTTGCCGGTTGCCTCAGCCATCAGTGTCCACCCGTCGGTGGGGCGCCAGTTCGACCCGGACGCCCCGATTGTGCGATTCGCGAATCGCATCGAGCACGCGCACCTGGCGGATGGCGTCGTCGCCGTCCCAGGGCAGCGGCTCACCGCCGGTGACGGCGCGGTTCATGGCCTCGGCCTGCAGGGTATAGAAGTTCACCGGAGGGAACGTCTCGGTATCGACTTCGCCACCGCGGGCGATGCGGATGGTCGAGTCGGTGGTGGCCGGCAGGATGAAGCCCTCGATCTCGATGGAGCCCTCGGCGCCGACGATTTCAAGAAGCTGGCGACGCTCCTGCTCGAAGCTGAAGTCGACCAGCGCGGTCCGGCCATCGGGGTAGACAAGTGAGGCGACGCCGGAGGTATTGACGTCGAACTCCTCGTCCCAGCGCATGGTGGCCTCGACGGAGAGCGGCTCGGCGTCGAGCATGAAGCGGGTGGCGCTGACCGCGTAGCCGCCGGCGTCTTCGAGGGCGCCGCCGCTGAGTTCTCTTTGGTAACGCACGTTGGCCGGGTCGCGCGCCAGGGGGAAGGAAAAACCGGTCCGGACCAGACGGGGGTCGCCGATTGCGCCGGCGCGGATCAGCTCGCGGGCGCGCTGGGCGCGGTTGCCGAAGCGCCACATGAAAGCCTCCATCAACAGGACGTTGTGGCGGGCGCTGGCTTCGGTCATGGCTATGGCCTGGGCCACGTCATCGGCCATCGGCTTCTCGCAAAGCGAGTGCTTGCCGGCGGCGGCGGCCTTCAGCACCCATTCGTGGTGCATGCCGTTGGGCAGCGGGTTGTAGACGACCTGGATGTCGGGATCGGCGAGCAACTCTTCGTAGCTTCCGTGAGACCGGGGGATGCCGAGTTCGGCGGCGGCGTCTTTCGCCCGGGCGGCGTCGCGGCTGCTGATGGCGACCACCGCGGTGTCGACGGCCGCCTGGATGGCCGGGATCACCCGCTGCATGCCGATGTTGGAGGTGGAGATGACGCCCCATTTCACGGTTTCGGCGCTCGCCATGTCAGTTGGCCTCCTGGAGTGGCTCGAGCCCGACCCGCCGGCCCGTCGCGTGCGACTCGCGGACGGCGTCCATGACCCGCATCTGGTTCACGGCGTCTTCGCCGCCCCAGGGCAGTGGCGCCCCGGTGAGGATGGCCTTGGACATCGCCTCGAACTCAGCGGTGTAGGTGTTGAGCGGCGGAAAGGGCTCGGAGACCCGCTGCTCGGGCCCGGGATCGCCGGCGGTACCCTCGCGACGCTCGACATCGACCGTGCGTACGTCGCTGACCGGCAGGAAACACTCTTCGACGTTCATGGTGGCGGCGGTGCCGACGACTTCGAAGCGCTGGCGGCGCGACATGGCGAAGCTGAAATCGAGCGCGGCGCGGCGGTGGCCGGGGAAGTCGAAGGTTATCAGGCCGCCGACGTCGACTTCAAACTCGCGATCGAAATCGAGGCGGGCGTCGACGGCCATCGGCTCGGCGTCAAAAAGATAGCGGGCGAGGGAAATGGTGTAGCTGCCGATGTCGCAGAGGGCGCCGCCGAACAGGTCCTTTTGCAGGCGGACGTTGGCGGGATCGCGGGGCAGGGGGAAGCTGAAGCCGGCGCGGACCAGGCGCGCCTGGCCGAGCCCACCGTCCTTGACGATCTCGCGGGCGCGCAGGTTGCGGTTGCCGAAGCGGTACATGAAGGCTTCCATCAAGAGGACGCCGTTCTCGTCGCAGGCGTCGACCATCGTGCGCGCCTCGGCGGCGTCGACGGCCAGGGGTTTTTCGCAGAGGACGTGCTTGCCGGCCTGGGCGGCCTTGATGGTCCACTCGGCGTGCATCGAGTTGGGCAGCGGGTTGTAGACGGCGTCGATGTCCGGGTCGTCGAGCAGTTCCTGGTAGGAGCCGTAGCTCTTGTCGAGGTCCAGTTTCGCGGCGGCTTCGGCGGCCTTGCCAGCGTCGCGGCTGCTGATGGCGGTGACGACGCCGTGGTCGGCCTCGTCACCGGCGGCGATGACTCCTTTTTCGACGCCAATCCTGGCGGTGGAGATGACTCCCCACCGCACGCGCCCCTGGTCGTCCGGCATGTTTGCCTCCCGGTCCGGGCACTGTGACCGGATCGCTGACTGACGATTTGGTGAATACCCTATACGCCCGGCGGCGGCCCTTCCAAGCAGTTAGAATCCCCGACTATGCGATATAGACGCTTGGGCCGGACCGAAATGCGGGTTTCGCTGCTGGGACAGGGCGGCGGGGGACCGAGCCAGTTGGGCCAGCGGACCGACGTGGACCAGCCGGGGATCGATCGCCTGATCGCCGCCGGCATCGAGGCCGGGATCAACTTCTTCGACACCGCCGAGTCCTATGGCGAGAGCGAAGTGATCCTGGGACAGGCGCTGGCCGGGGTGGAGCGCGACCGCTACTTCCTGGCCAGCAAGGTCAGCTACAAGAACCGCCGCGGCGACGGAAGGATTATCAACGCGAAGGAGCTGGTGGAGCGCCTGGACCGCAGCCTCGAGCGGCTCGGGACCGACTACCTGGATCTGTACCAGATGCACGGGTTGGAGGCGGGCGACGTGGGGCCGGTGCTGAGCGATCTGATCCCGGAACTGGAACGGCAGCGCCGCGCCGGGCGCATCCGCGCTATCGGCGTCAGCGAACTCTGGGAGGTCGACGGCCCCCACGAAGCCCTGTTGAAGTGCCTGCCGGACGGCCCCTTCGACACGACGATGGTGGGCTATAACCTGCTGAACTCCTGCGCCGAGGACGCGCTGTTCGATGTCTGCCGCGAGCATGACATCGGCGTGATTGTCATGTTCGCGGTGCGGCGGGCGATGAGCGACGCGGCGCGGCGCAACGAGATCTTCGCCGAGTTGGTAAAGGATGGCTCGCTGGACCCCGACTCCGTGGATGCCGCTGACCCGCTGGGCTGGGTGCTGCGCGATGGCGTGGGCTCGATTCCCGAGGCGGCCTACCGCTTCGCGCTGGAGCCGAACGTGGTCGGGACCGTGCTGACCGGCACCTCGAAGATTGAGCACCTGCGCCATAACCTGGCGGCGGTGGCGGCCGGGCCGCTGCCGCCGGATCTGCGCCGAGAAATTCGCGAGCGCTACGGGCAGCTGACGCAATCGCTGGGAACCTAGAGAAGACCTGAAACGGGGAATCGCATGAAGATCATGATTACCGGCGGCAACGGCAGTCTCGGCTCTCGGCTCGCCGCGCCGCTGGTGTGGCGCGGCGACCAGGTCACCCTGCTGGACCGCAGCCCGGACCCGCGGGTGCGCACGCCGGAATTCGACCAGTGCACGGTGGCGGTGGCCGACATCGCCGACAAGGAGCAGGTGTCGAAGATCGTAGCCGACGGCGAATTCGACTCGATCTTCCACCTGGCGGCGCTGATGTCTTCGGACGCCGAGGAGAACCCGGACGTCGCCTGGCAGGTAAACATGATCGGCACCTGCAATGTGCTGGAGGCGGCCCGTGAGCACGGGGTGGGGCGGGTGATCTTCACCAGCACCGTGGCCAGCTACGGGCACATGACTGAGGACCCGGTGCCGGTGGACGCGCCGCAGTGGCCGGAAAGCCTCTACGGGGCGACGAAGGTGGCCGGCGAGCGCCTGGGGGTGTACTACCACTACCGCTTCGGGGTGGACTTTCGCGGCCTGCGCCTGGTGGCGACGGTGGCCCCGTTTGGCTCGACCGGCGGGGCCAGCGGCTACTGCTCGCAGGTGTACCTGGACGCGGTGCAGAAGGGTGCGTACGAGTTCTACCTGAAACCGGAGACCCGGGCGCCGATCATCTACATCGAGGACGCGGTGGGGGCGTTGATCGGACTGCACGACGCGCCGGCCAGCGACCTGACCAGACGGGTCTACACCCTGAGCGGGATCGCGCCGTCGGCGGAGGAGTTCGCGGCGTCGATCCGGCAGGTGCTGCCGGAGGTGCAGTTCACCTACAAGCCGGACCCGGTGCTCGATCCGATCGTGGCTAGCTGGCCGGATCGCTACGACGACTCGGCCTCGCGAGCCGACTGGGGCTGGGACCCGGGCTACGGCCTGGACGCCATCACCGACGCGGTGATCCCGGCGCTGCGGGCGGCAATCGAGGGGTAGGCCGGGCCGCCGGGCCGATATAATTCGGGGAGCCGCGGACCCCCGTAACCGAGCACCCGGAGCGCCACTTTGGATATTCATGTAATCGCGGGCGACTGCCCGCGATTCGCCGCCGATACGCTGATCATCGGCCTCTTCGAGGACGCGGCCGACAACCCGGCGCTGGCGGCGCTGGACAGCGCGCTGGGCGGCGAGATCGCCCGCCTGCGCAATCTGAACGACTTCACTGGCGAGTTCAACGCGCTGCTGACCCTGTACCCCGGCGACGCCATCCCGGCCGGCCGGGTGGTGGTGGTGGGGCTGGGCAAGGCGGAGGCGATGAACCCGGCGCGGGCCACCGAAGCCATGGCGACGGCGGTGAAGCAGGCGGACGGGCTGGGGGCGAAGCAGGTGGCCACCGCCGCGCCGGCCCCGGCGGGCGGCCGCGAAGTGATGGTGACCGAGGCGATGGTGGTCGGCTCGAAACTGGCGCTGTACCGCTACGACCGTTTCAAGACCTTCGGCGAGATGGTGGACAAGCAGGTCAATATCAAAGCGCTGACCGTGGTGGTGGCGGAGGGCGACGCCGTGGAACCGATTGCGGCGGCGGCCGCCGCCGGGGCGGCGATCGCCGACGCCGTGACGCTGGCCCGCGACCTGCAGAATGCACCCGGCGGGCACCTGCCGCCGGAGGCGCTGTCGGACCAAGCGCTGGCGATGTGCGCGAAGGCCGGGGTGGAGGCGCGGTCGCTGGGACTGGACGCGATGGCCGAACTGAAGATGGGGGCGCTGCTGGGCGTGGCCCAGGGCAGCGCCGAGGAACCGCGCTTGATCGTGATGGACTACGTGCCGGAGGGCGAGTCCGGGGGCACGGTGGCCATCTGCGGCAAGGGGGTCACCTTCGACACCGGCGGCATCTCGCTGAAGCCGGGCCTGAAGATGGGCGACATGAAGTTCGATATGTCCGGGGCGGCGGCGACCATCGGGATCATCCAGGCGGCCGCCGCACTGGAACTGCCGCTGCGGGTGGTGGGGATCGTGGCCGCCGTGGAGAACATGCCCGATGGCCGCGCGGTGAAGCCCGGCGACGTGCTGACCGCGATGAACGGCAAGACCATCGAGGTCGATAACACCGACGCCGAGGGGCGGTTGGTGCTGGCCGATGCGCTCTGCTACGCCCGGGAGTTCGCCCCGGACGCCATTGTCGATATGGCCACCCTGACCGGCGCCGTGATAATCGCCCTAGGCCACCACGCGAGCGGGATGATGGGCACCAACGCGGAACTGAACCGGCGGGTCAGTGCAGCGGGCGAGTTCACCGGCGAGCGGGTCTGGGAACTGCCGCTGTGGGAGGAATACGAGGCCGGGATCAAGGGCAAGACCGCCGATATCAACAACACAGGCGGCCGCCCGGCGGGTACTATTAACGGGGGAATGTTCCTCAAGCATTTCGCCGGCGATGTGCCCTGGTGCCACCTGGATATCGCGGGAACCGCCTGGGACGTTACCGAGAAGGCGCATATTGGACCCGGCGGCACCGGCGTCGGAGTGCGGCTTATCACCCAGCTGCTGCGCGAGTGGGCCGGCCCACCACAATCCGGCTAGCCGGAACGGAGGAATGCCACTATGGCGGTCCGTGAGGCGATAGGCATTTGAAATCGATCTCGGTGCAATGGACCCGCAATGTCGGCCTGGAAGAGGTGCGGACGGCGCTGGAGGGAATCGCGGCCACCTTCGAGGCGGCGCTGCGGATCGCCGCCGACCAGGGCTTCGACCTGGTCCGGCCGGAAATGCGCCCTTTCGGCACCTGGCACATCCCGGGGGTCCAGGTCGGCAGCCCTTACTGGTCGACGCGTTGGTACGTGACCGAGAGCATGGACCCGGCCACCGGGCGGATCCGCGGCGAGCGTTTCATCGACGTGATCCGCGAGGAGCCCTGGCAGAAGATGGGCGCGCACTACGACGTGGCGCTGATCCACTTCGACCTCGAAACCGACGGCGAGAAGATGGCCAATGCGGACGGGAGCAACTTTGCGCTCTCGGCGACGGAGAGCAACCTGGCGGCGGTGATCTCGGTGGTGCGCCTGCGCGAACTCACCGACGATGAGGACTTCGCCAGAGCCCTGCGACGGCTGGCGGCGCACTCGGTGGGCCACGTAATGGAGGCCGCTCAGCCCGGGCGGCCGACCGTGCATGTGGCCTTCGGCGACTTCCACTGCAGCAACCTGTGCGTGATGCGCCACGCGGGAACCGTGCCGGAGTTGCTGGAATTGGCGCTGGAGGAGGACGAGGCCGAGGTGCTGTTCTGCGAGGAATGCGCCTCGGACATCCTGAACCACGGCCTGCGCAACCACTTCGGCACGAACTAGGCGCGGATCGGTCGCTTCCCGCCCCCGCCAAACTCGCCGATGCACCCCCATCGCCTGCGCCATTTGGGACATTACTCCCGGTGGAATTGGTCGACAAGCTTCATGTTGGCGTAGGTGATGGTCCCGGTGGCGGGGTCGAGCTGGAAGATGCCGCGCTGGACCGCCTAGTTGATCCGCCCGACGGAGTCGCGGTACTCGCGGCTGACCGGCGGTCCCCAGACGGCCGCGCCGCCAGCCGACTCGTAGGCATCGAGCAGCGCGCCGACCATTCCGTAGCCGCCGGTTTGGGTCCAGTAGTGCCCGGCGACGCCGGCGATGGTGATGGGGTAGTCGTCGACGTCGACGGCGGACGAGCGGATGGGGAGGAAGAGCCCGGTTGCGATGGCGGCGGTCGCGCCAACGACCAATCGGCGGCGGCCGACTCTGCGTGTGTTCACGATTCCCGCTCGCTCCCGATCCGTACCCTGCCGCGATTCTAGCGCCGGGGCCCGGGGGCCGATCGGTGCCGGACTTCAGGGTTCCGGTTCTTGCTACTGTGGCTCGCGGTGCAAGGAGAAGGTCTGGCCGGTGGGACCGCCGGGCGGCCGGGTGGCCAGCCAGAGGGCCATTTCGGCCGGGGCGTCGGGATGGCGGATGATCTCGGCGCCGAGGAACGTGCCTTCAAGTTCGGCCTGGACGGCAGCGTCGCTGGAGCGGTCTTTGCCCAGGTTCAATCCGGTGGTGGCGACGGCGCCGGGGACGAGTTCGTTGACGGTGATGCCATCCTCCCAAACCTCCAGAGCGAGGGAGCGGGTGAACATGCTGACGGCGGCCTTGGCGGCGCGGTAGCCGATCTCGCTGGCCCCGGCGCGGTGGCCGGCGCCAGAGCCGAAATTGATGATCCGGCCGCCGCGGTTCAGGTGCGACAGTAACGCCCGGGTGAGCAGATAGGTGCCGAAGTAATTGAAGTCCATGACGTAGTGCCAATCGTCGGGATCGGTGTCGGGCAGGCGGTCGGTGGAGATGCAGGTGTTGCCGCCGGCGCAGTTGACCAGGATGTCCACCGCGCCGAACTCGGCCACGACGCGATCGGCGAACCGGGTGACGTCGGCTTCGACGGTGAGATCGGCGACGACCGGCAGGACGGTCCCGCCCAGTTCGCGGACTTCGGCGGCAACGCGCTCGATCTGCCCGGGGCCGCGGGCGCAGGTGGCGACCTTGGCTCCGGCGGCGGCGAAGAGGCGGGTCATCGATTCGCCGATGCCGCGGCCGCCGCCGCTGATAACGGCTACCTGGCCGTCGAGTCGCAAATCGTCCATCGCGCACCGCCCTCGCAATCAATCCCGGTCCGGCTAGATTCTCGCCCCCGCAACGGCCCGCCGCAAACCGTGGCGCGGCTTGCTAACCTGTCGCCAAACCACCGAACGTAAGGGGCCAATATGATTCGGAACCTGATCCTGAGCGGCGGCTACCTGCACGATTTCGCGACCACCAGCCCGATCCTGGCCGGAGTGCTGGCCGGGGCGGGCATCGAATCGGAAATCGAGGAGGACTTCGGCGTCCTCGCCAGCGAGCGCCTGCACGAGTTCGACATCCTGAGTCTGAATTGCTGCCGGACGAAATGGGACGGCCACGCGGCGTACCGGCCGGAATGGAGCTACGAGATTCCGGCCGCCGAGCGCGCCGGTCTGCTGCGCTTCCTGGCGGCCGGCAAGGGCCTGCTGGCGCTGCACACCTGCACGCTCTGCTTCGGCGACTGGCCGGAGTACCGCGAGATCGTCGGGGCGTGGTGGGAGTACGGCAAGACGACCCATCCGCCGATCCAGGAGCACGCCATCCGCGTGCACCGCGACAAGCACCCGATCGTCAGCGGCGTGGCCGACTTCACGATCACCGACGAGCTTTACCATCGCTTCCGCTTCGCCGGGCCGGTCGAGCCGCTGATGGAGGCCGAGTGGGAGGGCGAGACCTGGCCACTGCTGTGGGCCAAAACCCACGGCCCGGCGCGGGTCTGCTACAACGCCCTAGGGCACGATGCGGTGGCGTTTGCCGAGCCGGGCTTTGGTAAGTTGCTGCAACGCGGGGCGCGCTGGGTGGCCGGCGAACTGGGCTGACGACGGTACCGCAAGCGGGCGCTACTCGGTGGCGGTGAGCCGCTCCGGGGGGATGAGCGGCAGCGGCTCTTCGGAGTTGGCTCCGCTGACGTCCCCGCCACGGTCGAATCAGGTCAGGGGCAGGTGGAACTCCAGACGGAGCGGGCGGCGCGGCTAGAATACACAGTCGCAACGGCCACCAGGGGAGCAGCAGCAATCGATATCGTCAAAACCAAGAAGTGCGTGTTTTCAGGCGTCCAGCCGACCGGCGACGCGCATATCGGCAATTTCCTCGGCGCCTTCAAGTACTGGGTCGCCTCGCAGGATGAATTCGAGAACATTTTCTGCGTCGTGGACCTGCACGCGATCACCGTCTACCAGGACCCGGCCACCCTGCGCGAACAGACCCGCACCGTCGCCGCCCTGCTGCTGGCGGCTGGCATTGACCCCGAAAGGTCTGCCCTCTTCGTGCAGTCGCACATCGGCGCCCACGCCGAACTGGCCTGGATCCTGAACTGCTTCATCCCCATGGGCTGGCTGCAACGGATGACTCAATTCAAGGAGAAGGCCGGCGAGGACCGCGAGAGCGTCTCGACCGGGCTCTTCGACTATCCGGCGCTGATGGCCGCCGACATCCTGCTCTATGACACCGACCTGGTGCCGGTGGGCGACGACCAGAAGCAACACCTGGAACTGACCCGCGACGCCGCCCAGCGCATCAATTCGCTGTACGGCCCGACGCTGGTGGTGCCGGAACCGTCGATCCCGCCGGTCGCCGCTCGCGTGATGGGCCTGGACGACCCGACCAAGAAGATGAGCAAGAGCGAGGAGGCCGCCGGCCACGCCATCCTGCTGCTGGATTCGCCGGACGACATCGTCCGCAAGATCAAACGCGCCACCACCGACTCGCAACGCGATATCGTGTTCGACCGCCAGCGCCCCGGGGTCTTCAACCTGCTGTCGATCTACCAGGGCTTTACCGGCGGCTCGGAGGCCGAGATCGAAGCCCACTTCGACGGCAAGGGCTACGGCGACCTGAAGGGCGAACTGGCCGAGGTGGTCGTGGCCGCCCTGACGCCTCTGCGCGAGCGTTACCACGAACTGATGAACGACCCGGGCGAGATCGACCGCATCCTGGCCGACGGCGCCGACCGCCTGCGGCCGATCGCCACCGCGACGCTGAAGAGGGTGATGGAGCAGGTCGGCCTCGGCTGACCACCATCACCGATGGCTTTCTTTCTGATTGACTGCAGCCGTTTGAAGGTTGGCGAAGTTTCTTGGGAGGGCGCACGGTGACGGGGAACGGCGGGCACGACCCGGTGAACGCGATCTCGGAGGCGGCGGCGACAGGAGTGGTGGCGGAGACGTTCGCGGATATCCGCCGGACGATGGGAATACCGCTGATCACCTCGATCTGGCGAACGCTGGTGGCCGTCGATGGCGGGCTCGACGCGACCTGGCGGGCCACGCGGCCGCTGTACCGGACCGGTCAGCCGGAAGCGGCGTTGGCAGCCCTGGTCGCACGAGCGGAGTTGCCGGAGCCGGGCGTGCCGGTTGGGCGGTTGGAAGCCGCCGGCGTCGCGCCGGAGGAGCGGGCAACGATCCAGGCAATCCTCGATGTCTATAACCGCTCGAACGGAATCAACTTCCTAGCGCTGACCGCGCTGGTGACCGCGCCGGCGGGGGAGCCGTCGGACTACCCGTCCGCGCTGCCTCTACCGGAGTGGCCGGAGTTGCCGCGACTCTTGGAGCAACACGATATCGCGCCGGCGACCTGGGATCTGCTGCTGGCCGTCAACGGCTTTGGGGCCTCGCCGGGCGAGTCCGGCCTGGCGACGCTGTGGCGGCATCTGGCCCCGTGGCCGGGCCTGCTGGGTGTGATCCACGACGGCCTGGAACCGATGCAAGCCAGCGGCGCGATCGACCGCGCCATCGGTCAGGTCATGGAGATCGCCGCTGTCGAGGGCGCGCGCCTAGCCCACCACCGCGCCGGGCCGCTGGAGCTACCGGCCGCGGCGCGGGCGATGATCGCGAACTACGTGACCAACCCGGGCCTGGTGGCCCGGATGGTGACGCTGGGTCACGGCGTGACCGGCTGGCTCAGGCGCGCCTGACGGAGCGGGTCTCCAAGCTCCCGCCCTAGCCCAACCGCCCCGGCCGGCTACCGCGCCTGAATCTGCCTGCCCCGACCGCCCCGAACCAGCCCCTAGCCTTTGACAACGATGTCGCGCAGTTCCTTGCCGTCGATGGCCCAGAAGTTGCGCAGGATGCTGAGCTCGGAGCCCAGATTGAAGTGCTTCACGCCCAGCTCCAGGTAAGGCAGCGCCTCTTTGGGATTGCTCAACTCGACCCGCGGGTGGACGCCCAACTTCAGCGCCGTCTTAATGGTGTGCAACTCGGCTTCCTTGACCTCCGGCGCGGCGAGGTCGCGGGCGTTGCCGGTGTTCATCGAGTAGTCCGACGGGCCGAACTGCACCATGTCGATGCCGTCGACGGCCAGAACGTTCTCGATATCGTCGACCAGGCTCTTCTTCTCGACCATGATCGCGACGACGACGTTGTTGGACTGCTGGATGAAATCGACCGTGCCGGTCCCGTAGCCCCACTCGTTGTCGCGGGTGCCGCCGACGCCGCGCAGTCCGCCGTTGCCAGGTGAGTCGGCGCGCACGGCAGCGACGCAGGCGCGGGCCTCTTCGACGTTGCGGACGTCGGAGTAGAGCACGTTCTCGATGCCGGCGCCGAGGGCGCGAATGGCCAGGTAGGTGCGCGGCTCCTGGTCGAGCTTGATGATGGAACTCATGTGATCGAAGAGGTCGACGGCGCGGGCGAAGTTCTCCAGGCTAAAGAGGTCGTAGGGACCGTATTCGCTGACGAATTCGACGTAGTCCATCTCGCCGGAGAGGCCGGCGATCTCCACCGAGGCGGGCCACTGGCTGATGATCCGCGTGCCGATGCTCGGCTCGCCGGCATCCATGAGTTCTCGAAGTCGATTGCAGCGCATGCGATGTCTCCTTGCGTCGATTCCTACGACAGCGGGAGGGCGACCTCCCGATTTTCAGCGATTGAATCCAGCCCGGCCTGCAGTATCTCCTGAACGGCGCGGCCGCGCTCGGCGGTGGTCGGGTTTTCGATGGGCGCACCGGCCAGCAGGCGGACGACGAAATATTCGGGAGCGTTGCGGTAGCCCTCGGGCATGGACTCGCACTCGACCGGCGTGCCGGCGCGGTTGGCCTGGTCGAACTGGACCAGGTCACGGGAGCGGTAGTCGGCCATCAACGCGCCGGATTCGCCGAGCACGAAGGTGTTCCAGGGAATCGCGCCCTGCTCGGTCCAGGTGGACTCGACCAGCGCCATGGCGTTGGCGAACTTGACGATCATCAGGCCGTTGTCATCGACCGGGTCGGCGCTCTGCGCCAGGTTCGCGGCGTGGGCGTAGACCGCGCCGGCGTCGCTGAGGTAGTCGAGCACGATGTTCACGCCGTAGCCGGAGTAATCGATGAAGGCGCCGGCGCCGTTGCGCTCGGCGTCGAAGAGCCAGTCGGTGAAGTACTCCGAACAGCCGAAGCTGCGCGGGCCGGAGTGGCCGCCGCGGTGTTTCACCTGCAGCACCCGGCCGATGGCCCCGGTGGCGGCGACTTCCCGCATCTTCTTGTAGATCGGCTGCCAGGCGATGGGCCAGTTGATCATCAACCGGGTGCCGGCCCGTTCGGCGGCGGCGAGCATGCGGTCGGCCTGCGCTAGGGTGGCGGCCATGGGTTTTTCGACGACGCAGTGGACCCCGGCGGCAGCGGCGGCTTCGACGGCGTCGGCGTGGTCGGCGTTGGTAGTGGTCACCTGGACGATGTCGAGTTCTTCGGCGGCGATCATTTCCGGGATGGTTTGGTAGGTGCGGGCAACGCCGAAGTCGGTCTGCATGCGCTGGCGCAACGGCTCGTGAGGATCGGCGGCGGCGACGAATTCGACGCCGGTTTCGCGCCACTGCGGGGCCAGGTCCCAGACGTGGTCGTGGACGAGCCCGGCGAAGCCGAGCCGGAGATTGGCCGCCATGCTGCCTCCGGTGGGTTGAGAGTCCGCACAGTGTAGCCGCGATGGAAGCGCGGGGCGCAGGCGGGGCGGTTGGGCAGCGGGCTAGCCGTCGGGGAACAACTCGCGGCCGCCGTCGACCGGCAGCACCTGGCCGGTGATTCAGTTGCTCTCGTCGGACAGCAGGTAGAGCCCGGCGTAGCCGACATCGAGGCTGGTGGCCGGGCGGTGGATCCCGGGGGGCGGGCTGCCGAGCGGGCCTTCCGGCGGCGGGTCGCCGCCGATCTGCCCCGGAGCGATGCAATTGATGCGGATGTTGGCGTCGCGGTATTCGCGGGCGGGGCGGCGGGTGAACTCGTACAGCCCGGCCTTGGCGGTCGCGTAGCCGACGTTGGCACTCTGCACCACATCCCGGGAGGCGACGGCGAGCACGATCGATTCGCCGCTCGGCTCCTGAGTGAGCATCTGAGTGATGGCGGCGCGGGCCGTCAGGTAGTGGGCTCGCAGGTTCACGTTTAGCAGATAGTCCCACTCATCGGGCCTGGTCTCGTGCGAGGCCAGCTCGCCGTGGGCGTAGTCGCCAAGGTTGGAGTAGAGCGCGTCGATGCGGCCGTACTGGTCCACCGCCGCCTGGATCATGGCGTTGGCGCCCTCTTCGGTGGCCGCATCAGCCGTGAAGATCGCGGCTTCGCCGCCGTCCTTGCGGGTCTGTTTGGCCAGATCCTCCAGCGGCCCGGCGCGACAGGCGACCGCCGTGCCCATGCCGCCGCCGACTCCGGGGATGACGACTACCTTGTCCTACATTCTCATGGCAACTCCTCCGGCGGCGGGGATTGGGTCCGACGAGTTTACGACGGAGAAAGCAGGCGGCTAGTTGGTGGCCGCGCCGGTAAGGCCGCTGCCGATGCCGGCCAGCGCCTCGGCGACCGTGATCCGGCCGCTGGCGGCGGTGTCGATCCAGGGGCCCAGCCGCGGGTACCAGTCGAAGTGCTCGTCGACCGTCGGTTGCGGAACCGCATACCGCGTGCCGGCGGCGAACTCGCGCCACGGCGAGCGAGCGAAGATCGGGTGACTCTCCATCGCCACCCGGCAGGGCATGGAACGGCGCGACTCGGCGTTGATGGCGAGGTTCGCATCGAGATCGCTGAGGCGTTCGAGCACGGTGTAGACGGAGGCGGGCGATTTGGTCAGCTTGTAGCCCATGTATTTGTCGATGTACATCTCGACGACCTTCTGGCCGGAAGGCCTGACCCAGTCGCTGAAGTCGGGAGTGATGTTGATACGGTCGCAAGCCAGCACTGCGGCGGCGAAGTCGCGGGCGGCGGCCTGGCCCTGCGGATCGAGTCCGTTCCAGCGGATGGTTATGTCGACAGCCGGCATCGGGGTCAGCGTCGCCCGAGCGGTTGCGGTAATGACAAGAGGAGGCGCGGCGGGTGCCCCGGCGGCGATCGGGGTGACGGGGGCGGCGGGCTCGGGTTGGTCGCCAGAGGTACAGCCGGTGGCGGCGCCGGCGAGAACGGTGGCCGGCAGGAGCGCACTCAAACGCAGGAATCGGCGGCTGGTCGAGTCGGAAACGGCGGCCATGGGGCATCCCCTCCAACCGTCAATCTAGCATGTGGATCGCGGGCTTCGGCGGGATTTGGCGCGTTCGATTGACGGCCATGACTAGCGCTAATACCATCGATGTGGCCGTGCTAGGCGGGGAGCCAGCGGTGCCCTGTACCCGCAATCCGCTTTAGCGGGGCTGAACTCCCGCCCGAGGTCGGTTGATCGTCGATTCTGCCAGTCCACAAGAACGTTGAAGGTCGGGTCCCGTGCGACGGGAAACTCCGAACCCCGTCAGGTCCGGAAGGAAGCAGCGGTAAGGAGTCACTCTCGGGTGCCGCGGGCCAGCCTGGCTTGAGTTCTGGTGTTCGGGTAAGGCGGGGATCACTGTTCGACGGCGGGTGCACGGCCGCTTTTTTTGTTGGTGCGGAGGCCGCGACCGATGAGCGAAACGGAGGGTTTTCAGGCCCTCTATAACAAGTATCGACCACAGCTCTTTTCCGAGGTGGTCGGGCAGAAGCACATCGTGCGCATTCTGCAGAACTCGCTGGCGCACAACCGGGTGAGCCACGCCTACCTGTTTTCGGGCGAGCGCGGCACCGGCAAGACGACGGTGGCGCGCCTGCTGGCGAAGGCTATCAACTGCCTGGAAGGTATTCAGCCGGAACCCTGTAATCGCTGCGCGAACTGCCTGCAGGTGGGCTCGGCGAGCTTTATTGACCTGATCGAGATCGACGCCGCCAGCAATACCAGCGTGGATGACATCCGCGACCTGCGCGAGAAGGTGCGCTTTCGGCCTTCGACGGCACGCTTCAAGGTGTACATCATCGACGAGGTGCACCAGTTGTCGCGCTCGGCCTACAACGCCTTCCTGAAAACACTGGAGGAACCGCCCGATCACGCGATCTTTATCCTGGCGACGACCGATCCGCACCGCGTCCTGGCGACGATCCGCTCGCGCTGCCAGCACCTGCGCTTTAGACGGCACACCCATGCGGACACGGTGGAGGCGCTGGGGCCGATCGCGGACGGGGAGGGGATGGTGGTGGCGGTGGAGGCGCTGCACCTGATCGCGCGCAACGCCGACGGCAGCCTGCGCGACGCCATCGGCCTGCTGGACCAGGCGATCGCGTTCGTCGAGGAGTCGCTGACCGAGCAGGATGTTCGCGACATGCTGGGACTGACCGGCACCGAGGCTTCGGAGGCGCTGGCCGCGGCGATCGCCGCCGGGGACTCCGGCGAGGCCATGCGACGGGTGAACCAGGCGGTGCAGGACGGCCATAACCCGGCGAGCATGCAGCAGGAACTGGTGGACTATTTCCGCGCGCTGATGCTGGTCAAAACCGGCCGCCGTGATCAGAACGAAATGAACTTCGCCGAGGGCGAGATCGAAGCCATGGAGCCGGTGGCGGAACGCTTCGGTCTGGGGCAACTGGTGCGCTGCCTGGAACTGCTGGGCGAGAGCGGCTCGTTCGGCCGCGCCGGGCAGTCGGCGCAACTGGAACTGGAATTGGCGCTGGTGCACGCATGCCTGATGATGGCCGGCGACGGGGCGGCGGCTCCGGTGGCTCCATCCGCCCCGGCTTCTCCCGCCCCGGCGGCACCGACGACGCCCACGCCGGTGGTGGATGCAACGAAAGCGGCTGAGCCGCCGGCCGAGCCGCCGGCGAGTGCGCCCGGTGCAGCGGATGCGGAGGCAGGCGCGGCGCCGACGGCGACGGCGACGGCGACAGCGGTGGATGCCACAAGACCGGCTGAGGCGGCGGCAGATGCCGGAGCGGAAGCGGACCAGGCTGAAGGTATGAAGAAACCGGGGGAGCCAGCGGGGGAGCCGGCGGCGGAGGCGGCGACCCAGAGCGGGGCGCTGGCCGCCGAACTGGCGGCCCGCGGCGACCAGCTGCGCGATGCACTGCGCACCTGGAGCCCCGCATATGAACCCTATGTGTCCAACGGCCGCTGGCACGACGAGGATGGCACGCTGGTGCTGACGCCGAAGTTCGCGAGCCATTACGATTCGCTGGTGCGCGCCGAAAGCAAGGAACGGGTGAGCCAAATCGTGGCCAAGGTGCTAGGTAAGCCGGTGCGAATCCGCATCTCGTCCGGCGACGCGACACCGAAGGTCGTGGACGGCGACCCGCGCACGGATACGCTGATCCAAGCGGCGGTTACCATCTACGGGGCCGAATTAGTCGACGACGAGTAGCTCCCAAAACCAATGAGATCGAGGCAGCCATGCAGATGATGCGCAAGATGCAGAAGCAGATGGAGAAGATTCAGGCCGAGCTGGCCGAGCAGACCCTGGAGGTCAGCAGCGGCGGCGGCGTGGTGACGGTGACGATTACCGGCGACCAGAAAATCCGCGCGATCAAGGTCGATCCGGAGGCGGTGGACCCGGAGGATGTGGAGATGCTGGAGGACCTAGTGGCGGCGGCGGTGAACGAGGCCCTGGCCGAGTCACAGGCGCTGGCCGGGGAAAAACTCGGCGCTCTGACCGGCGGCCTGAAGATTCCCGGGCTGACCTAGCCGGAGGCCCGCGCAGACGTGATCGACGGCGTACCCGGCCCCATCGGCCGCCTGATCGAGGAACTGGGCAAGCTGCCCACCATCGGCCCGAAAACCGCGAGCCGGTTGGCGTTCTTCTTGCTGAAGTCGCCGCCGGAGCAGGTGGCCAGCCTGGCGGCGGCGCTGGCCGCGCTGAACCAGGGCATCGTGCAGTGCTCGAAGTGCTTCAACTATGCCGACCGCGACCCCTGTCCCTATTGCACCGATGAGGAGCGCGACGTGCATACGATCTGCGCCATCGAGGACGCCCTGGACCTGCTGGCGATCGAGCGCTCCGGCGGCTACAACGGGCGCTATCACGTGCTGGAAGGCGCGATTTCGCCGCTGGAAGGTATCGGCCCCGACGACCTGCGCCTGAATGAACTGGTAGCCCGCGTGAAGGACGAGGGCATCACCGAAGTCGTCGTGGCGACCAACGCCACCTTCGAGGGCGACGCCACCGCCCTGGAGATCGGCCGCCTGCTGGATGGAACCGGCGTGCGCCTCACCCGACTGGCCCGCGGCTTGGCCACCGGCGGCGACCTGGAATACGTGGACCCGGCGACCATCGCGCAGGCGCTGGAAGGCCGGCGGGAATTCTAGATGGGGACGTTTGGCCCGGCGCTGCTGCTGGCGTTGCTGGCGGCGGCCGGGAACGCGCTGTTTATCTACGCCCAGAAACGCGCCGATCTGCCACAGAATCCCTTGCTGCTGCTGGCCGGGGCGGCCTTCGTGGCGTTCGTGCTCCTGGTAATCTACTCGACGGTGGTAGGCCTGCCGGACGTGGCCGAATATGGCCGTACGCGCGGGGTCTGGATGTTCCTGACCGGAGTCGGGCTGATGATCACGTTCGTGGGATTCAATTTCCTGTTCAACCGCTTCGGCGCGAGCTACTACAGCCTTTACGCCGCGCTGTCGATCCTGACGACGAGTGTGGGGATCGGCTTCCTGGTGTTCCGGGAACCGTTGAATAGCTGGATCGTGGCGGCGACGGGGGCGACGCTGCTGGCGATCGCGCTGCTGGGTATTGGGGTCGCCAGGACGCAGCTCTAGCACCCGGCCACAGGCCGCTTTGCTCTAGCAGCGGATGCAGGCTGCAAACGGACACGCCGAGAGGACGGGGACCGTTTGTGACCGAAGCAGGCCGCGGCTAGGGTAGTTGTCCGCATTTGCACCAGATCGGATGAAGCCGTGGCCAACTACAAATACAAAGTCCTCATCACCGACTACATCTGGCCGGATACCGGGCCGGAACGCGCAATCCTGGAGCCGCTGGGCGTCAAAGTCATCGAGGCCGATCGCGGCGATGAGGATCGGCTGGTGGAACTGGCGCAGGACGTGGATGGCATTTTGACCTGCTTCGCCCTGACCACCGGCCCCGTCATCAAGGCTTCGCCGAAACTGCAGATCGTGTCGCGCTACGGGATCGGCGTGGACAACATCGCCGTCGATGTAGCGACCGAACTGGGCATCCCGGTGGCCTACGTGCCGGACTACTGTGTGGAAGAGGTGGCCGATCACGCGATGGCGCTGCTGCTGGCGCTGGTGCGCGGGATCAACCGCTACGATCCGCACACCAAGGAAGGCGGCTGGGACCTGCAGGTGGGACGGCCGTTGCTGCGGCTGCGGGGCTCGCGGATCGGGATCGCCGGCTTCGGGCAGATCGGTCGTGAGGCCGCGAAGCGGGCGGCGGCCTTCGGCATGGAAATCGCGGTGTTCGATCCGTTCCTGAAACCGGAGGACATGCCGGCGGGCATGGAACTGGTGTCACGCGAAGAGCTGGTGGCGGAGTCGGATTTCATCACCCTGCACGTGCCGCTGACCGATGACACCCATCACCTGATCGACGCGGCCGCCCTCGAACAAATGAAGGACTCGGCGCTGCTGATCAACACCTGCCGCGGGCCGGTGGTGGACGAGTACGCGTTGGCCGACGCGCTGAACGCCGGCACGATCGCCGGCGCCGGGATCGATGTCACTGATATCCAGCCGGCCCCGGCCGACCACCCGCTGCGCAGCGCGAAGAATTGCGTCCTGACCCCGCACGCGGCGTTTTGCTCGGAGGGCTCGGTGCTGGAATTGGAGCAGCGGGCCGCGCAGGCGGTGGCGGACGTCTTCAACGGAATCGTGCCGCGCAACCCGTTCAACCACAAAGTGCTGCCGGGATCCGGACTGCAGCCGCGAGAGACGGCAAGCTGATGAAGGTCGAACGGATCGAGGTCTTCCTGCGCAGCGAGAAGCTGGTGCGCGAGTTCTGGATGTCGTTGGCGCCGATCCCCGGGGCGATGGAGATCATCGTGCGGCTGACGACCGACGACGGAGTGGTGGGGATCGCCCAGTGCCACGGCATGCCGCAGGAGCCGGTGGCGGAAATCCTGACGAAGGCGATGCCGGCGATCGTGATCGGGCGCGATCCGTTTGACTACGAGCGCATCTGGGACGAGATGTTCACCCTCTGCCACTACCCGGGCTGGAAGACGAAGGGCTGGAGCCGGGCGTCGATCATGACCGCCATCGCCGGGATTGATATTGCGCTGTGGGACCTGATGGGCAAGGCGACCGGCAAGAGTGTGGCGAAGCTGCTGGGCAGCTACCGCGATGAGTTGCCGGCCTACGCCACCGGCGGCTACTACGAGGACGGCAAGGACATCGCCGGGCTGGTGGACGAGGTGGGGGTGTATGTGGACGAGGATGGCTATGACGCGGTGAAATTGAAGGTGGGCCGGGAGGTCGGCGAAGACCTGCGGCGCGTCGAAGCGGTGCGGAACGCCTACCCGGAGATCGACATCATGCTGGACGCCAACCAGGGCTGGGACGTGCCGACCGCGATCGCCGCCGCGAAGGGCCTGGAACTGATGGACATCCGCTGGTACGAGGAGCCGGTGCACTGGTATGACCAGGTGGAGGGACTGCGGCGGATCGTCGAAAACACGACTCTGCCGGTGGCCTCGGGCGAGCAGGAGATGACGCGCCACATGTGCCGGGACATGATCGAGCGCAGCGGGGTGCGGATCATGCAGTTCGACGCGACCAAGGCCGGCGGGATCACCGAATGGCGCAAGGTGGCCGCCCACGCCGAAATGCACGACGTGATGATGGCCCCGCACCACGATCCGCAGATCCATATCCACTGCGTGGCCGGGGTCCGTAACGGGCTGATCCTGGAATCATTCCCGAATCCGGATCGCGATCCGGCCTGGCAGGACATGTACGTGGGGGTGGAGCCGATCGTGAACAGCCGGATGACGGTGCCCCAGGGGCCGGGGCTGGGCTATGACCTGAATTGGGAACTGGTGGAGCGGATTTGTTCGCGCCACGCGGGGGAGCCGGTCTAGCGCCGGGTCGGGGCCTGGTTCAGGAAGGGTCCATACCCGCGGGGGGCGGGACGGCCGAAGCCGGCGGACGATCGGCGTGGCGGATGCGGTCGCGACCAGAAGACTTGGCCCGGTACAGCGCCGCGTCGGCGACCCGGACCAGATTCTCGGCGGTATCGGCGTCCGTCAGGAAGGTGGCGATGCCAATACTCACCGACAGCCCCGAGTACTAGCCAAATGGCAGCCGCGCCGGACCGGCCGCTACCGTGTCGCGGATGCGCTCGGCCATGGCCACCGCCTCGGGAGCATCGGTCTCGGGGGCCATGACGACGAATTCGTCACCGCCGTAGCGGGCCACACTATCGACCGGGCGCACCCGGTCGGCGATCGAGCGGGCCACGAAACGCAGCACCTCGTCGCCGGCCGGATGGCCGTACTCGTCGTTGACGATTTTCAAATTGTCGAGGTCGAGGATCAGCAGTGAGACTGGCCGCTCGTAGCGGCGGGCGCGCGGTAATTCTTCTTCATACAACCGCCGCGAGAACTCGCGGCGGTTGAAGAGCCCGGTCAGATCGTCGCGGACGGAGAGTTCTTCCAGCTCGATCAGATTGGTTTCGAGCTGGTTGGCCATGGGGTTGAAGGTGCTGCCGAGGAGGCCGATCTCGTCCGGGTAGGTGAGTTCGACGCGCTGGCTGAGATCGCCGTCGCCGAAGCGGTCGGCGGCTTCGCGCAGCGAGCGGACCGGGCCGATGTTGGAGCGCAACGCCCAGATGATCACCAGGCCCAGCAGGACGACGGCCAGGACTGACACGGCAGCTACGCCAATGAGGGCGCGACGGGAGATCTGCTCCAGCTGATCGAGCTGGGCAACCAGTTCGGCGACGATGAAATCCTGCAGATCCTGGAGGGTGCCGAGGAATTCGGCCGCCCGGGCGTCGAAGTTGCGCAACAGCTCGACCCGCTCGTCGACGGCCGCCGGGGCCATTTCAAACAATTCTTCGCCGATGGCCTTGACCGCGATCCACTCGGCATTGGCGGCCTGCAGCATCTCGACCTCTGCCACCTCGGCGAAGGTGATCTCGCCGAGAGCTTCGAAGGTGGCGTCGATCTCGGCGGAGAAGCGGCGGTAGGCCTCCGGGTCGTAGGTTTCCTGGAGCGCGAAGGCGTGCAGCTCGCGCTGAGCCCGCAGAGCGGCGCGGTATTGCTCGGTGACGGGGATCAACTCGTCGCTGGTCTCGGCGACGGCCTCGTTGATGGCGCTGGTGGCGAATCCGACGGCCAGGAAGGCGCCGACCATGACAAGCACCACCGGGAGGAGCCCCAGCGCGAAGCCGACGCTCAGCCGGGCGCGGATGGAGCCGCGCAAGGTTGTTATGGGCCACATGGGACTGTCTTCACTTTCGACGCGGACGCCGCCGCCATCAACGGCCTCACCAACGGATATTCGTCCCCCCTTGACCCTTAACTCTCGGGGCGCGTTACAGTGTAATGCACGCTTCGCAAACCTACCGATACTCCTTCGGCGAGTGGCGCGGCCCGGTCCGGGAGGGCAAGATGGGCCGGGAGCAGGCCGCCGCCAGGAGGGGACCGATGGACGTTGTCGTGGCCGCTGTCGCGCTGGCCGCGGCGCTGCTAGCCGCCGGGCTGGTGATGGCCGGTCTGCGCGGCCTGAACGCGCGGCTGGGCGGGCTGGATACGCGCCTGGGCGAGTCGGATGAACGGGTGGTCCGGGCGATCGACGCAATCCGCGACAACGTCACGACCGTGTCCGGGGCCAGCCAGTCCACCCTGGTGCAGGTGGCGCAGAACCTAGGCGAGCTATGCAAATCAAACGAGGGCCTGCTGCTCGAAACCCAGCGCCTGGGCGAACTGCGTGACGCTTTCCGCTTGCCGGGCCCGCGCGGTGGTATCGGCGAACTGCTGCTGGAGAACATCCTGCGTGACCTGCTGCCGACCGGGCAGTACGACCTGCAGCATTCCTTCAACGACGGCAGCCGTGTGGACGCCGTCGTACGGGTGGGCGAGAAGCTGGTGCCGATCGACTCGAAGTTCCCGATGGCGGAGTTCGGCACCCTGGTGGAGGCGAGCAGCGACGAGGACCGCCGCAGCGCGCGGCGTGGCTTTCTGCGGGCGATGCGGAATCACGTGAACGCGGTGGACGCCTATGTGAAACCGGACGAGGACACCGTGGACTTCGCCCTGATGTATGTCCCCGCCGAGAACGTGTTTCAGCAACTGATCCTGCGGGAACGCGGCGAGGACGCGGACACCGCGGTGCCGGAGTATGCGCGCCAACGCAACGTGCTGCCGGCGTCGCCGAACACGCTATACGCCTACCTGCAGACGGTGGCGATGGCGCTGCGCGGAATGGCCATCGAATGCCACGCCCGGGAGATCGCGGCGCGGATCGCCGGCCTGGCGACCGATGTGACCGACCTGCAGCGCGATCTGGGCGTGCTGGGCGGCCACCTGACCAACGCCGGGCGCAAGTTTGAGGACGTGGAACGGGCCGTGGAGGGAGTGGGACGCAAGCTGACGATTTCGGAGGACCTGCTGGAGGGCGACGACTCCGGGTAGCGGCGGGCCCGCTAGCGGCGGCCGGGGCTGATCGTGGATTTGTCCAAGAATTGGATCGAGGTGAACGCCGGGCGGGGCGTGAAGTCCGGGGCGAGCACGCCGAAGCCGTGCTCCGAGGTGTCGGGCCGGCCCAATGTGCGGAAGTTGAGGTTGAACAAGAACATGTTCTGAATGTAGGGGTAGTTACGCTCGACCATGCGGTAGGCCTCGACGGTGTAGCGGGCCTGCAACTCTTCGCTGATGAGGTCGCCGAACGGGAAGTCGATGTGCTGGTTGGCGGTGGTCCAGCCGAACTCGGTGAGCCACACCGGGCGGGCGCCGTCGCCGTACTCTTCCATGACCCGGCGTAGCTGCCGGAACCGCTTGAAGTAGAAGCTGGGGTGGTCTAGGTACTGGATGCCGGACTTTTGCAGGCGGGAATCGAACTCGGCCCAAGGCGAGGAGCGGTAGCCGTAGGAGTGGTTGCCCATGATGTCGAAGAAGTTGCGTACGATGCCGTCCTTGTAGGCGTAAACGCCGCGCAGGAACTCGACGTCATTGATGCCGTGGGTGGCGTCGCCGGCGCCGTTCTGGGCCAGGCCCGCGAACAACACCAGGGCGAACGGATCGCCGGCCTTGACGCCGCGATGGCCGGCCATGAGCAATTCGGCGTACTCGGCGTAGTTGACGGTGCGGCCCCAGAAGAGCGCCAGGTTGGGCTCGTTCCAGATTTCGTAGGCGTGGACGCGGCCGCGGTAGCGCTCGGCCATGAGCCGCATGAAATGCTCGAACTTGCCGAAGTCGTCGGGGCGGCCGGCGACGCCGCCGGCGGCGCGGGTCCAGGCGGGGGCCTCGACGACGCTGATCAGGATCTTGAGTTCGAATTGCTCGGCGGCGGCGACGAAGGCATCCATCTGGGACCAGTCGATACTGGTCTCGGTGGGTTCGACGTCGCTCCACTTGACCTGGTGCTTGACCCAGCCGGCGCCGGCGATGGCCGCCCACCAAGTGACGAGCTGGGGGTCGGAATTATGCCAGGTGTGGACCTGTATGCCGAAGGCGAGGGGGGCGGGGGAGGGGAGGGTGGCGGAGTTCTGGTCGAGGCGCAACAGTTCGTAGCCGATGTCGCCGAGCTGGACTTCGTCGGGGACGTCCTGCAACTCGGGATGCCACTCGAGCCGCGCCCGGGCGAAATACTGCACGATGGGCCGGCCGGCGAAGCCGTCGTCGAAGGCGGCGGAGATGGGCGGGCCGAAGCGCTCGCGGCCGTTGTGGTGCTCGTAGAAGAGCCGCAGGGCGAAGCTGATCGAGTAGCCGGCCTCGGGGAAGTAGAGGTGCTCGTCGCCTCTTGGCGCCGACCCCTGGGAGAACGGCAGGCGGTGCTGCGCGATCATGCGGCCGGTGTCGAGCAGGCTGACATGGCCGCTGAGGAGATCGATCTGTAGGGCGCCCTTTTCGAAGTACTGGCGCACGCGCGCTTCCGTGCGCAGTCCGGTGGTAATCGGCAGACCCAGGTAGGTGGCGCCCTCGTGGGCGTCGTAGGCTGCGGCCAGCCGCGGGTCGAGGCAGGTGTCGCCGTTGCAGACCGCGACGGCCCGCGCCGCGGCCGGCGGGTTGCCGGCGGCGGCGCCGGCGGTAGCCAGGCCGAGCAGTTGCAGCAGGCGGCGGCGCTTCATAAATCCCGCAAGCCGGTGGGCCGTTCTACGAATCGGGGAGGCCGCCGGTCGATCTAGAATCCACCCTGGATGTAGGACGGCGGCCAGTCGACCTCGACACCGAGTTCGTGGGCGGCGCGCAGCGGCCAGTAGGGCTCGCGCAGGAGGACGCGGCCGAGGGCAACGAGGTCGGCACGCTCGTTGCGGATGACCTCTTCGGCCAGGAGCGGCTCAGTGATGCGGCCGACGGCGATGGTGGGCAGGCCGGATTCGCGGCCGATGGTCTCGGCCAGGGTGATCTGGTAGCCGGGGAAGACGCTGCGAATGGGCAGCATGTCGGGGGTGATGCCGGCACTGCTGACGTGGATCATGTCAGCGCCGGCGTCACCGAGCAGGCGCGAGACGGCGCCGACGTCCTCGGCGGTGTTGCCGCTTTCGACATAGTCTTGGCCGGACACGCGGACCAACAAGGGCATGTCCTGGGGGATGGCTTCGCGTACGGCGGCCACCACCTCGGCCGGGTACTTCGCGCGGCCGGGGATGCCGCCGCCGTATTCGTCCTCGCGCTGGTTGGTGATGGACGAGATGAACTGGCTGAGCAGGTAGCCGTGGGCGCCATGGAGCTCGATGGATTCGTAGCCGGCCTCGACGGCGCGCAGGGCGGCATCGACGAAGGCCTGCTTGACGGTGGCCAGGTCGCCGGCGTCCATTTCGCGGGGGAGGGCGAAGTCGGGGCCGAACTGGATGGCGCTGGGCGCGATGGAGTCGGCGGGCCCGGCGCCGTCGTCCACGGTTTCGGATTTGCGCCCGGCATGGGCGAGCTGGATCGAGGGCGAGGCGCCGTGGGACTTCACGACTTCGGTGAGCCGGCGGTGCGGCTCGATGTGCTCGTCGCCCCAGATGCCGACATCCTTGTTGCGAATCCGACCGCGCGGCTCGACCGCCGAGGCCTCGACTATCTCCAGCCCGATGCCGCCGATGGCCCGCGAGGCGTAGTGGACGTAGTGCCAGTCGGAGGCGACGCCCAGCTCGGCCATCCAGGTGCACATGGGCGCCATGACGATGCGGTTGCGCAGCGTCAGGCCACGGATCTTGTAGGTGTCAAAAAGTGCGGGCACGGATTCCCCTCGATTGCATTGTAAGAGGTTGATTTTAGCCTATGGAGGGGCCGGTTTTGGGGGAGGGGCGTGTTCGGGGAAGGCGGCTCAGTTCGGGCGAGCAGGGCGGCCCGGGGGACGGTGCGGCGTGGCTAGAAGATGGATTCGAAAAGCTGCTCAACTTCGTCGGCGGTGGCCTCGACGGGGCTCTGCTGCATGAGGCGCTTCGTCGCCGCCGTGACTTCGGCCATGTCGCGGAGGTCCTCCCGCTTGACGCCGTAGGACTGCAGGTCGAGATCGAAACTGAGCCCGCCGATCAGCCGCTCCATGATGTCCAGCGCCGCCGCCGCACGCGCCGGACCGCCGGTGACGCTGTCGGCCACGAACAACGGATCGGCCAGGGCAGCGATCTTTTCGGGAGTACGCTCGACATAGAAACGCATGGCCGGCAACAGGCAAAGCGCGTTGGCGATGCCGTGCGGGATCCGCGCGCGCGCGCCGAGGACGTGGGCCATCGCATGCACCATGACCGTGCCGGCGTTGGCCAGCGTGTAGCCGGCGAACAACGAGCCGCGGGCCATGCCGTTGCGCGCCTCGGTGTCACCACCGTCAGCCGCGACCCGGGGCAAACTGTCGAGAATAATGTCGAGCGCCTGGGTCGCGTACATCTGGGTGTGCGGGGTGGCCTTGACCGAGATGTAGGACTCGGCCGCGTGGCAGAAGGCGTCGATGCCGGTGGCCGCCGTGCTGGTCGGCGGGACGCTGTAGGTAAGTTCGGCGTCGACGATAGCGACGTTGGGGTAGATGTACGGACTGACGACGGCCATCTTGTTGGAGCGGTCGGCGAGGACGGTGACGGCGTTGCCGGTGATTTCGCTGGCGGTGCCGGCGGTGGTGGCGATGGAGATCATCGGCAGGCCCGGGCCGGGGATCTGCTCGACCCCGATCATGGCGTCGGTTTTCAAATCATTGGCTACGGCACAGGAAGCGATTTGCGATGTGTCCATGGCGCTGCCGCCACCGAGCCCGATGACAAGATCGGCGCTGGCGTCGCGGATGGCCGCCGCGCACTTGTCGATCGAGGTGGTCGGGGGCTCGGGCTCGACTTCGGTGTACGAGGCGAACTCTACGCCGGCGCCGCCAAGTAGCCCTTCGACCCGATCCAAGATGCCGGCTGCGGCTATGCCGGGATCGGTGACGATGAACGCCTTGCGGCCACCGAGGAATCCGACCTGGTCGGGCAGTGCTTCCAGCGATCCCGGACCGAAGATGACGTTGGCGGTGGTGCGGAATACGACCGGATCGGCGGGCATTGAGAACTCCTTTATCAAGTGGGATACACAGGTTAGCCGAGCCGCCCGGTATGGTGAAGAAGCGGGATTGGGAATGGAGTCCGGCGATGACCAATGATGCGGAGATTTCGGAGGTTCAGCGACGGGGCCGAGAGATAGTTGCGACGGTGGAACGGACCTTTCGCGACCAAGGCGCGAATGAGCGGGTGATCGAGCCGCTGGTGTCAGTGCTGCAGGACCAAATCGAGGCGCTGGTGGGGGCGGCCCGTAATGAGGGCGAGGCCTTCGGCCGTCGCGCCGGGGACTGGGAATTGACGCGGCTGGTAAACCTGGAACTGGGCCTCTACCTGACTCCGGACGGCGCCTGGGAGTACAGCCTGGGCGGCTACTTCAGCGAGAGCTTTGATACCTCGAGGGACGCACTGCGGGAGGCGCTGGAGCGGTGGCGGGGGGAGGACGGGTAGGGGGGATGTAAGAAAGAGCCCCTGGTGAGGGGCTCTGAGGGCGGGAATGGGCGATGGTCTGGAAAGAATAAAACCTCCCCGGCAGCGACCTATCTTCCCGACCAGAAACCGGGCAGTATTGTCGGCGCTGGAGGGCTTAACTTCCGTGTTCGGGATGGGAACGGGTGGGGCCCCTCCGCTGTGCCACCGGGGAGAGTCTTAACGTATTGAGGTGGGTTTGGGGTCCCCACGGGAGTGAATGAACAGAACTGCAGTTTTGCCGATCCGAGGCGATAACAAGCCCTCGACCGTTAGTACAGCTCGGCTGAAGCTATTACTAGCCTTACACCTGCGGCCTATCAACCAGATAGTCTTTCTGGGGTCTTACCAGCTTACGCTGTGAGAGATCTGATCTTGGGTGGGGCTTCCCACTTAGATGCTTTCAGCGGTTATCCCTGCCGAACATAGCTACCGAGCTACGCCCCTGGCGGGACGACTCGTGCACTAGAGGTTCGTCCAACCGGTTCCTCTCGTACTATCGGTCAGCTTCCCTCAAATCTCTTACGCCCACGACGGATAGAGACCGAACTGTCTCACGACGTTCTGAACCCAGCTCGCGTACCGCTTTAATGGGCGAACAGCCCAACCCTTGGAACCTGCTTCAGCTCCAGGATGCGACGAGCCGACATCGAGGTGCCAAACAGCGCCGTCTATGTGGACTATTGGGCGCTATTAGCCTGTTATCCCCGGGGTAACTTATAGCCGTTAGCTACATCCCTTCCATTCGGAAATGTAGGGTCGCTAAGCCCGACTTTCGTCTCTGCTCGACGTGTATGTCTCGCAGTCAAGCTCCCTTATGCCTTTACGCTCTACGGCTGATTTCCATCCAGCCTGAGGGAACCTTTGGGCGCCTCCGTTACCTTTTAGGAGGCGACCGCCCCAGTCAAACTACCCCCCAGAGATTGTCTCCGTGCCGGATTACGGACACGTGTTAGGTTTTAGAATGCACCAAGTTTGTATTTCAAGGGCGACTCCACCGAGACTAGCGTCCCAGCTTCAAAGTCTCCCACCTATCCTACATAAGTACATCCCGAAACCAGTCCCAGGATGTAGTAAAGCTCCCGGGGTCTTTTTGTCCTGTCGCGGGTAGCCCGCATCTTCACGGGCAATTCAATTTCGCCGGGTCCCCTGCCGAGACAGTGCTCAAATCGTTACTCCATTCGTGCGGGTCGGAACTTACCCGACAAGGAATTTCGCTACCTTAGGACCGTTAGAGTTACGGCCGCCGTTCACCAGGGCTTCATTTCAAAGCTGTTACACCTTTTCACTTAACCTTCTGGCACTGGGCAGGAGTCAGCCCCTATACATCCGCTTTCGCGTTAGCAGAGACCTGTGTTTTTGTTAAACAGTCGCTTGAGCCTGTGCACTGCGGCCCCTTCAGACTCCGGATCGCGAGGATCCTTCATCCTAATGGGGCACCCCTTATCCCTAAGTTACGGGGTTAATTTGCCGAGTTCCTTAGCAGAAGTTATCCCGATCACCTTGGGGCGTTTACCCCCGCCTACCAGTGTCGGTTTACGGTACGGGCACCTAAATTCAAACAACGAGGATTTTCTCGCCGGCAGGGCTCAATTGAATTGACCGCGCTTGCGCTTGGTCTTTCCATCGTATCTCGGATATAGCTCTACGGATTTACCTATGGGGCCACCCTACATACTTGGACGCATATAGCCATGAATGCGCTCAACCTACCCCGCCGGGTCCCCCCTTTGTTTAACGAAAGTTGGTGGTACAGGAATATAAACCTGTTGTCCATCGTCTACGCCTTGCGGCCTCGACTTAGGCCCGACTAACCCTGAGAGGATTAACCTTCCTCAGGAAACCTTAGGCTTACGGTGTGCACGTTTCTCACGCGCATTACGCTACTCATACCGGCATTCTCACTTCCACACGCTCCAGCCGTGCTCGCGCTCGACCTTCACCGCCCGTGGAACGCTCCCCTACCGATTGACGCCGGCGAACCGACATCAATCCCGCAGCTTCGGCACTCGGCTTGAGCCCCGTTACATCTTCCGCGCAAGACCACTTGACCAGTGAGCAGTTACGCACTCTTTCAATGGTGGCTGCTTCTAAGCCAACATCCTGGTTGTCTTTGCAATCTCACATCGTTTCCCACTTAGCCGAGATTTGGGGGCCTTAGCTGGCGGTCTGGGTTGTTTCCCTCTTGACTACGGAGGTTAGCCTTCGCAGTCTGACTGCCCGGTATGTTTGTTGGCATTCGGAGTTTGATAGGGGTTGGTAGGCGATGTGCCCCCGCACCCGATCAGTGCTCTACCTCCAACAAACTCGATCCGGACGCTAGCCCTAAAACTATTTCGGGGAGAACCAGCTATCTCCAGGTTCGATTGGCGTTTCACCCCTAACCACAGCTCATCGCCCAATTTTGCAGCATTGGTGCGTTCGGACCTCCACGAAATGTTACTTTCGCTTCTTCCTGGCCATGGCTAGCTCACCTGGTTTCGGGTCTAATCACTACGACTAAACGCCCGATTAAGACTCGCTTTCGCTGCGGCTCCGGACCTTAGGCCCTTAACCTCGCCGCGATGATTAACTCGCCGGTTCATTCTTCGAAAGGCACGCCATCACACGTTTCGGCCGTTATGGGACGCAGGCGGAACGTCGTCCCGCGAATCCCGCCACCGAAGTGGCAAGCCTCGCGCTTTTACGGTCTTTCCGCATCCCGAGCCGACATAGTGCTTTGACTGATTGTAGGCATATGGTTTCAGGTACTATTTCACTCCCCTCCCGGGGTACTTTTCACCTTTCACTCACGTTACTAGTTCGCTATCGGTCGCCAGACAGTATTTAGCCTTGGGAGATGGTCCTCCCGGTTTCCCACAGGGTTTCTCGTGTCCCGTGGTACTCAGGAAATTCGACGGAAGATTGGCTCGTTTTCACCTACCGGGCTTTCACCGTCTTTGGCGGGGCTTTCCAACCACCTTCGGTTAACGTCCAATTTTGTGACTTCTTGGCCCTCCCAGACGGGCCGGTCGACTCCTACAACCCCGTGTCCACAACGGCCTGGGCCTATCACATGTACACGGTTTGGGCTATTCCCATTTCGCTCGCCGCTACTACGGGAATCGCATTCTTTGCTTTCTATTCCTCGGGGTACTTAGATGTTTCAGTTCCCCCACTTACCTCCACCGCCCTACTACAGACCCGAAGGTCCTTCAGACGGCAGTGACAGGACATTACTCCTGCCGGGTTTCCCCATTCGGGTATCCGCGGGTCAAAGCTTGTTCACAGCTCTCCGCGGCTTTTCGCAGTCAACCACGCCCTTCTTCGGCTCCTGGCGCCAAGGCATCCACCACACGCCCTTAGTAGCTTGTTATATTTGCCTCGGGATCGGCAAAACTGAAGTTTTGCTCATTCACTTTTTAAGGTGCTTCCCCGGTCCATTTTGCGCGCTTCCTCGGGGCGCAGCATGAACGCCGCGAGCCTTTTGGAGGCGTATACCCCGGACCGAGGTGACAAGGGGAGATACTACGCCTGTGTTTCCCTCTTTGTCAACGGATTTGCCGGTACGAGGGGTACCTTCTTTCCCACCGCCGGCCCGCCTCGCCAACGTGAGCCTGACTACAGCCACCGCCATCTATGATCTACAGAATTGCCCAGCCTCGGAGGGCTGAAGGGAGCCCCGCGATGCACACCGACCAGGCCGCCCCGAATCGGGCCGACGAAGCAAATCCGTACCGGGCCGCGCAGCGGCAAGTTTGATGAGGCGGCGGACCTTGTCGGCCTGAGCGAGCGGGTGCGGGCCATCCTGCGGGTGCCGCGCCGCGAACTGCTGGTGAAGTTCCCGGTGGAGATGGATGACGGGATACCCGCATGTTCCAGGGCTACCGGGTGCAGCACAACATCACCCGCGGGCCGGCAAAGGGCGGAATTCGCTACCACCCGGCGACCGACCTGGATGAGGTGCGCGCGCTGGCCATGTGGAGGACCTGGAAGTGCGCCGTGGTGCAGATTCCGTTTGGCGGGGCGAAGGGTGGCGTGTCGGTGGATCCGAAGCTGCTCTCGATAGAGGAGCTGAAAAACCTGACCCGGCGCTATGCGGCGGAGATCGCGGTGCTGATCGGGCCGGAAAGCGATGTCCCGGCGCCGGACGTGGGTACGAATCCCCAGGTGATGGCCTGGGTCATGGATACCTACAGCATGCACCGGGGTTACTCGGTGCCGGCGGTGGTGACCGGCAAGCCGGTGGCGATCGGCGACTCGGAGGGGCGCAGCAACGCCACCTCGGCGGGGCTGGTGCACGCGATCGACCTGGCCGCGGCCCGCACCGGGCTGGACCTGGCCGGCTGCCGGGTGGCCGTGCAGGGGGTCGGGAACGTGGGCATCGGAGCTGTCGACCTGCTGGCGCAACGCGGGGCGCGGATCGTGGCGGCGAGTAACAGCCGCGGCGGGGCGCGCAACGCTGCCGGCCTGGACGTGGCGAGGCTGCGCCGGTTCGCCGAGGAGGGCGTCCCGCTGGCCGATCTGCCGGATTCGGAGCCGATTTCGAACGCGGAGCTGCTGGAGGCCGACGTGGACCTGCTGGTGCCCTCGGCGGTGGAGGGGCAGATTACGAGTGCGAACGCGACTCGGGTGCGGGCCAAGATGATCGCGGAGGACGCCAACGGCCCGGTGACGCCGGACGGCGAGGAAATCCTGCTGGGGACGGCGGAGCGATCGTGTTACCGGACATCCTGGCCAACGCCGGCGGGGTGACCGTGTCGTATTTCGAGTGGGTGCAGGACCTGCAGGGCTTATTCTGGACCGAGACGGAGATCCAAGACCGCCTGGAACGCATGCTGGGCACGGCCTTCGAGCGCGTCTGGGAGCTGCACGAGGAACAGGAATGCAGCCTGCGCGGCGCGGCCTACGTGCAGGCCGTCCGCCGCGTGGCCGAGGC
>JASLPR010000088.1 GCA_030744875.1 Chloroflexota bacterium | reverse complement strand
CGGCCGCCGACATCGCGAGCGGCGGCTGCCGCGATGATGGCGGCGTGCTCGGGGCGTGTCAACAGGTCGTCGACCGCCGCAGCCAGGCGCGCTGGGTCGCCGACCGGGACCAGCACGCCGTTGCGGTCGGGTTCGATGAAGTCCTGGGTGCCGACCACATCGGTGCCGACCACCGGCACACCGGCGTCCATGGTCTCCATGATCGTGTAGGGGAGGCCCTCCCAGCGCGACGCGAGGACGAACACGTCGAGCGCCGGCAGCAGGGCGCGGGCGTCCTCGCGGTAGCCGAGCAGACGGATGGCGGCGGCGAGGCCGCGGCGCTCGATTTCGTCCTCGACGGCGGAGCGCATCTCGCCGTCGCCGAACCAGAGGAACTGGAGGTTCGGGCGGTCGGCAATGAGGCGGGCGGCGGCCTCGACGAGATCGAAGGGGGCCTTCTGGGGGGTGAAGCGGGAGATGGTGCCGATGACCGGAATTTCCGGCGGCACGTCGAGCCGCGCGCGGGCCTCGCTGCGCGGCAGACCTTCGAGATGGGCGATGCCGTTCTCGACCAGGCGCAGACGCTCGGCGGATACGACCCGCTGCCGCAACGCTTCGGCGTGCTCACCCTTCGAGAGCGCGATCAGGATATCGGTGGAGCGGCCGGCCAGGCGCTCGACCCACTTGAAGATGGCGACCTTGAGCGGGTTGTTGAAGTTGAGGAAATAGAAGCCGTGTGGGGAGTACACGACCCAGGCCCGGCGATCGAACAACGCCGCCTGGCGGCCGACGAAGCCGGCCTTGGAACTGTGGGCATGGATCACGTCGAAGCGCCCGCGCCGCACGACGCAGGCCAGCCGCCAGAGCGAGCGGGCGTCCGCGAAGGGGTTGATGCGCCGGACCATCGGGACGAACTCGACGGCGATGCCGGCTTCGCGTAGTTCGGCAACGAAGGACGTGTCGCCGTGGTGCTCGGAACGGACGCGGGGGCAGGCGACCGTGACCTGAAATTTCTCGGGATCGAGCAGGGTGCAGAGGTCGAGCAGGTGGCGCTTGGTCCCGCCGATGGTGGCTTCCAGGACCTGGAGGATGCGGATGGGTCTCACGGAGGCGATGGCGTCGGACTAGCCCGGGTCGTCGTAGACGGCACGGAGCCAGTCGAACTCGGCCTGCAGGCCGTCGCGCAGGGACCAGCCGGGGGCGTAGCCGAGCACATCGCGGGCCTGCGTGACATCGGCGCGGCTGTGCAACTGATCGCCCTCGACGACCGGAGCGGTGCGGCGGCGGAAGCGGCGGCCGGCGACGATTTCGAGTTCTTCGAGATAGCCGTTGAGTTCGCGGTAGGTGCCGCCGCCGACGTTGAAGGTTTGGCCGATGCGGTCGGCGCCCAGCGACAGCAGGATGGCGTCGACGGCGTCCTCGATGTAGGTGACTTCGCGGGTCTGGGCGCCGTCCCCAAAGACAGTGATCTCCTCATCGCGCAGCAGTGATCGTAGAAAGATGTGGAACGCCATGTCGGGTCGCTGGCGCGGTCCGTAGAGAGTGTAGAAACGCAGCGTTGTAATCGGAACGTCGAAGTGATGCAGGTAGGCGGCGGCGAGCTTCTCGCAGGCGAGCTTGGTGATGGCGTAGTAGGACTGCGGGTTGGCCGGGGCGGTTTCGGGGGTGGGGAGGGGCGGGTCGCGGCCGTAGATCGAAGACGTCGAGGCCAGGATGAACTGACGAGCGCCGGGTTTGAGGCGCAGCGCCTCAAGCAGGCGCTGGGTCGAGGTGACGTTGTCGCGCTGGTAGTCGTCGAAAACCGCGCCCCAACCACCGCGGACGCCGGCGCGGGCCGCGAGATGGAACACGTAGTCGATGCCCTCCAGCAGCGGTGGCAGGTCCAGGTCGGCCAGGTGCCCAGCGACGAACGTGAACCCCGGGTCGGCGGCGAAGCCCGCCAGGTTGGCGCGCTTGACCGCCGGGTCGTAACTGTCGGTGAGGCCGTCGATGCCGGTTACCAGGTGGCCTTCGTCAAGCAACCGCCGGCAAAGGTGCGACCCGACGAAGCCGGCGCAGCCGGTGACGAGGGATCGGGGCTGGCTCATAGACTGTCTTCCGGGGGGTGGGGGGAGGGGGCCGGGTCGATGGTACCCCGGATTCCGGCGTAGAGGTCGAGGGTCTTGCGGACCATGGCGGCGGTAGTGAACTCGGTTTCGAGGCGCAGGCGGCCGACCCGGCCGAGTCGGTCGGCGAGTTCGGGGTCGTCGATCAGGCGCTGGAGGGCGGCGGCCAGGGTGGGCGAGTCGCCGGGCGGGACGAGCAGGCCGGTGCCATGGTGCAGGACTACCTCGGGGACGCCGCCGACGCGGGTGGCGACCACCGGGAGCGACGCGCCCATGGCTTCGAGAAACACCATGCCGAGCCCTTCCCAGCGCGACGCCATCACGAGCAGATCGGCAGCGGCCAGCAGATCGGGCACGTCGCGGCGGACGCCGGCAAAGTGGACACTGGATTCGATTCCGAGCGCGGCGGCCTGGCGGTGGAGACCTTCTACATAGGCATCACCGCCGAGCTGGGTGCCGCCGGCCAGCAATAGGCGGGCGTCGGGCCGCCCGGTGACCACCACCGCCCAAGCGCGCAGGAGGCCGGCGTGGTCCTTCTGGGGATCGAGTCGCGCCAGGCAGAGCGCCAGCGGCGCGTCGAGGGAGATGTCGAATTCTTGCCGGACCCTGGCGCGGCCGCCCGTTGACGCCGCCTGCGGGTCGAGTCCGTAATGAATCACGACCATACGCGGTCCGGTGATGCGGCCGGTGTGGCTCATGTACTCGGCGACCGCCGAGGAGAGCGCGATTACCCGGCTGTCGAGCCGGGCGAGTAGACCGTGCAGCGTGCCGATGGCTGGGTTCCGGAGCACACTCTCGGCGTTGTGCTTGCTGCTGATGACCGGCGTGCCGGCAAGCCGGGCGGCGATGGCCCCCCAGATGTCGGCCTTGAGCAGGTGGGTGTGGACCAGGTCGTAGCGACCGCGGCGGATGTGCGCGATGAGCGTCGGCAGGCGCAATGGGGCCGCACGGCCACCGAGGTCGAGTCGGATGACATTTCCGGCGACGGACCGGAACTCGGGGACCAGGTCGTCGTCCTTGAAATACACCAGGTCGCAGTCGTACTCGTCGCCAAGGCCGGCGAGCAGGCTCAGGAGGTGGCGCTGGGCCCCGCCGACGGCCAGCGAAGTGATGATATGTAGGACGCGGGGCTGGCTCATCGGGCGGCGATGGCGCGTTCGTAGGCGGCCATGACCGCCCCGGCCTGGCGAGCGAGGGTGAAGCTTTCGAGTACACGGCGGCGGCCAGCGGCGCCCATGGTGGCGCGGAGATCGGGATCGCCGAGCAGAGCGGCCAGCCGGCGGGCGAACAGGGGAGTGTCGTTGGGATCAACGACGTAGCCGGTCTCGCCGTCGCGAACGATCTCGGGTCCACCGCCAAACGCCGAGGCGATCACCGGCCGGGCGCTGGCCATGGCCTCGATGTTGCCGAGGTTGAACGGATCGGGGTAGGTGGAGGGCGTCACGACGATGTCGGCGGAGCGGAAGATTTCGACCATCCGCGCCTGGTCGACCCAGCCGCTGATTTCGATGCGATCGCCCAGGCCCAGGTGCGCGGCGTAGGCCTCCAGGGCTGGTTGGTAACGGGGATTGTCACCGGCGAAGAGGATGCACGGGCGCTCGGGGGTGGGGAGTAGCGCGACGGCGTCGAGCAGCCGCTCGGTGCCCTTTTCGGCGGAGAGGCGGGCGGGGAGTACGACCAGCGGGGCTTCGGTATTGCCGGAGTCAGCGGGCGCGGGATCGTTGGCCGGCCAGGTGAAGGGGTCGATGCCGTTGTGGACCGTTTCGAGGAAGTGAAAGCCGTTCAGCGCCAGCGCCCGGTGCATCACATCGCTGATGGCCAGGACGCGGTCGACATGGCGATTTACCAGGCGGCGGATGCGGGAACGGCGCAGCGGGTTGTAGCGAAAGCGCTGCTGCGCCAGGCAGTGCAGTTGGCGCGGTTTGAGGTCGGTGGGGCCGGTGGCACAGGTGAGCCGGCCGCAGCAGACCATCAGGTAGTCGTGGGAGGTGAGCACCACCGGGAAGCCAAGTTCGTCGGCGACCCCGAGGGCGCCGAACGAAAGGTGGTGATGGACGTTATGGGCGTGGACCACGTCGGGACGGAAGCGCCGCAGCTGCTCGCCGACCAGGGGCAGGGCGGGGGGATTCTGGATGCCGCGGTAATTGCGGAAGCGCTCCGGGTAGTCGAGCGCGAGGCGGACGACCTCGGCCTCCTCGACCTGCTCGGTGGAGGGCTCGCCGTTCGTCGAAGCGACTACGAGGATCTCGTGGCCCTCGTCGGCGAAGTGGCGATTCAGACGCTGGGCGACGATGCCGGCACCGCCGCGATTCTCAGGGGGGTAGAAGTCGATGAGGACGGCGATGCGCATGTCAGGCGTCGCTCCGGTATTGGTCGAGGCAACGGCGGGCGACGGCGTCCCACGTAAAGCGGGCCAGCACATCCTCGCGGGCGGCGCTACCCATGGCAGCGGCGCGGTCCGGGTCGTCGAGCAACGGCGCGAGCGCGGCAGCAATGACCGGCCCCGACGAGGGCTCGACGACGAACCCGGTCTTGCCCCCGGTGACGATCTCGGGCATGCCGCCGACGTCGGTGCAGATGACCGGCGTGCCGCAGGCCATCGCCTCCAGGAGAACCAGGCCGACCAGCTCGGGGAGCGCCTGGCGGCGGCCGCGGAAATCTTCGTAGACCGACGGAAGGACGAAGACCTGGGCGGAGGCCAGCAACTCGATCACCCGGTCGTCGGCGGCGGAGGTGACGAACTCGACCGGCCGGCCCGCCGCGCGGGATTGGAGATGGTCGAAATACTCCTGGTCGTGGACCCGCCCGATAACCGTCAGGTGGGCGCCGGTCGGGATGGCGTCGATGAGGTGTTCGACGCCCTTGTGGGGGAGCAGGCGCCCCAGATAGACGACCCGGCCCGGGACCTTCGCGGGACCGGGCCGGTAGAGGTCGGTATCGACTCCCGCGAAGATGACCTCGTGGCGGCGGCCAACATAGGGCATCGTGCCGATCGTGAAGGCCGACTGCGAAAGGTGGGCGTGCAGCCAGCGGCCCAGGCGCAAGCGGCGCAGCAGGTTGGATCCGCCGCCGCCGTGATCGGTGACGTAGAGCCGGCGGCGCAACGGCCGGCCCAGCAGGGCGCCGAGGGCGCAGGCGGTGGAGCGGAACTGGTGGAAGTGGACGACGTCGGCCCAGAGGATGTGCCGCAGGAAGCCCAGATTGACCGGATCGTGGGCGCGGCCGGCGACTTCGACCCGGCGCCTTTCGGCATGGATCTCGAGCCGGCCGTCGGTGTCGCGACCGGATCGGGGGCCGAAGCCGACGAGCCGGGTGGGCACGTGGGCGGACATGGCGCGGGCGAGTTCCAGCGGATAGCGCTCGCCGCCACCGACCACGCCCTCTTCGCCAAAGAGCCGGGGCGTGAGGTGCAGCACCCGCGGACGGCTAGTCGCGGAGATCATCGGCGGACTCGGGATCGGGACGGCGGGCGACGATCAACTGGCCGCCGCCGACGGCGCCGGCGGGCACCGGGCGCAGATGGCGGGCCAGCAGGAGCGACCACAGCCAGGACCAGGCTCGCAGCGGCAACAAACGGCGGCGGCGCAGTCCACGGACGATATCCAGGACGCGCCGGGAGCCGATGCGTCGGACCATCAGGTTGTCCAGCTTCTGCCAGCGGCGCTGGGTGCCGGCCGGGAGGAAATAGCGGTGCTCGACCGGTTCCAGGCCGTGCTCGCGGAGGATGTCGAACCACTCCTCGCGAGAACGGTAGTGGTGGTGGCCGAGGCGGTCGTTGGCGGCGGCGACGGCCCCGGTCTGGTCGGCGTCGAGCAGCTGCGATTCGAAGTGGGCGCTGGGGGTGCTGAAGGCGAAGCGGCCGCCGGGGCGGAGCACCCGGGCAACTTCGGCGATGACCGCCAGGTCGTCGGGGATGTGCTCGATAACGCAGATGCTGACGACCGCGCCGAAGGATTGGTCCGGGTAGGGCAGCGAGGTCGCGTCGCCGACGGTGGCACCGTCGTAGGCATCGCGGGCGACCGCGGCGCGCACCTCGGAGGGGAGCAGGTCGAGCCCGTGCACCGGCCAGTGCGAGCGGAGCGCGAGATCGCCGATGTCGCCGTTGCCGCAGCCAAGGTCGAGGATCGGGGCGGCGAAGTCGAGGTCGCGCATTTCGATCATTTCGAGGGCGCGGAAGAGGCAGATGGCCGGCTGGTGGTAGTGGGTGTGCAGCAACGTGCGCAATATATCGCGGGGCGACATTCCGATGACCGCAGGGGGGAATTCGGCAGTCACGCCGACTGCCCGGTGGCGCGTTGCAGGAGTTCGGCGAGACGCTGCGAGTAGGTGTGGCGGGCGAGGACGGTTTCGCGGCCGCGGGCGGCGATGGCCGCGCGCTCGGCGGGATGGTCGAGATGGTGGCGGATCAGTTCGACGAGTTCCTCGGAAGAGCGGTAGGCGACGATGTCGTCCGGTGGATCAAAAAGCTCGGTCAGCGAGGCGCGGTCGTCGACGAGTTGGAACGCCCCACAGGCGGCCGCCTCGAACGTGCGCATGTTGCAGCCGTGGACCATCTGCGGGTGGTGGACGTTGAGGACGATGGCGCTGGCGCGGTAGGCGGCGGCGACGCGGGTGGCGGGCAGCAACTCCGGGCCACGCACGAACTCGCGGACGGCGTAGGAGTGGGGAAGGGACTCCCAGCCACGGCCGTAGATAGCGAGGTTGAATCCGGCGCGAGCCACGGCTTCGAGGACCTCGACGCGATGCCAGTTTTCCGGCAGGTGGCCCATCTGATGGCGGGAGTCGCCGACGAAGATGACGTCGGTGGCCTCGGCGGCGGAGGGAATATCGGAATGGTAGGCCGTCTCGTCGACGGCATGGGCCAGGAACCCGGCGGACAGCGAGCCGTGTTTCTCAATATCGGGGATGTAGGAGGCGTCGGCGATGAAGAAATGGTCGTAGATGCTGAAGGCGCCGACGATGTTGGGGAACCAGAACGGGTCGTCACCGCACCACTGGATCAAGGGGACGCCGGTGCGGCGTTTGACGGCGTGGAGGGTCTCCGGGAGCAGGGTCTCGCCCTTGACTACCAGGATGAGATCGGGCGCGAACTCCTCGACGCCGTAGATGAAGTCGAGGTTGTCCTGGCGGGCGTTGGCGAAGACCCGCTCGATCTGGAAGCGGTCGGGGCCGAGCAGCTTGCGACGCAGCCGGGAGTGCAGGCCGAGCGGGCGGTTGAGATCGCGGCTGTAAATGAAGGTGCGGACGTCGTGGCCGAGGCGCCCGAAGCCGGCGGCGATGTATTCGGTCCAGCTACCGGTGTTCCACCAGGGCCCGGCCAGAAAGATCTTCAAACGCGCTCGGCCTTCCGTCGGGTGGTGGGTGGGGGGCAGTTCATCATGACGCGGGTGATTGGCGGCGGCGCAACCGGAGGACGTCGCCAGCCTCGTGGCGCAGGTTGTCGCCGTCCAGAGCATAGAGCGCAACGGCATAGGCGGCTAAGACGAGCCCGGCGAAGAGCAGCAGCAATGGCAGGTTGGTGGTGAGCGGACGGAGCACGAACCAAGCAATGAGGCCGCTGGCGGCGGCGAGGACGAAGGGGAGGCCGGCGGCGCGGGCGACGTTGACCCCGGCCAGTCGCAGCGCCAGCGGGGCCAGGTAGAGCAAAGCGGCGATCTGGGTGGCAGCGAGGCCGATGGCGATGGCCGCGAAGCCGGCCCCACTCACGATCAGCACCAGCGCGGTGGCCCAGGCCGCGGCGGTCCAGACGACGGCCAAGATGAGCAGGCGGCCGCTGTGCCCGAGGGCGTTGATGATCGGCGTCAGCAGGCCGTTGATCGGCACCAGCAGGGCGTTGATGGCCAGCAGATAGAGCACCGGCACCGCCTGGCTCCAGGTGGGCCCGTAGATGAAGTCGGCAATCGGGGTGGCGAAGGCGATGACGACGGCGAAGAACGGAAGGGTGAGCAGGGCAGTCCACTTGATGGTCAGGTGGGCGCCGCGGGCGACGGCGGCGCGCTCGCTCTGGACCCGCGCGAACGCGGGCAGGCTGACCCGGGCGACGATCTGGGTGAGGATCAGCGGCTGCTGGGCAAGCTTGTCGCCCCAGGCCAGCAGGCCGGTGGCGGCGCGGCCGTAGCCGGTGGGGCCGAGGATCGGGATGAGGCTGTCTTTGAGCATCAGCAGGAGGCGCTGGCCCTGGAACTTGGCCCCAAAGTCGAGGTTCTGGCGCAGGCGGCCGCGCTGCACGGACGGTACCGGCCGCCAGGGGTAGAAAATCAGGAGGAGCAGGGTGGGGACGATGCTGGCCCCGACGTGGGCGGCGACCAGCGCCCAGGGCCCGGCCCCGGCGACCGCCAGGACGATGCCGGCGGCGTAGAACCAGCCGGTGCCGGCGACATCGGCCATGGCCAGGCGGCCGAAGTTGAGATGACGCTCGAGCATGGCGGCCGGGACGGCGCGAAAGGCGCTGATGAGCACCGAAAGCGAGAAGGCGCGGATCAGCCAGGGGTCGGGGGAGCCTTCGTCGATGAGATCGAGGAGCAGCGGCCCGCTGAGGAAGATCAGCGCGGCGGCGGTGGCGGCGAGGGTCGCCTGGACGGCGAAGACGGTGCGGAGATCCCGCTCCCCGGGCTCGTCCTCGCGCTGCAAGAGGGTGGCGGCGAGACCCAGGTCGCTGAATTGCTTGATGATCCCGGCGATGAAGGCGATCGGCACGACCAGTCCGAAAACCTCCGGCAGCAGCAACCGGTAGAGCGCGACATCGCCGCCAAAGGCCAGGATGCGCATGCCACCCTCGCGCAGGCCCAGGGAAGCGACCCCGGAAATCGCGCGGCGGCCGACCTCAACCGGTCGATTGGAGTCAGTGGCCACCGGCGGATCCCGGATCGGGGAGGTCGGTGGCGGCCGGCAGGCGGGCTTCGACGTAGCGCCGGATCGGCGCGGCTGCGTAGAGCGCCACCACGATCACCACCCAAAGCAGTTGCCCGGTCTCCAGGCCGAGGAGGTACTGGTCGGGGCGGAGGGCGGTGGGGGCGTCGATTGCGTACCAGGCGACAAAGACCCAGATGAGGCCGGGGCGCGCGGAGTAAACGGCGGCCAGCGAGAGCGGCATGACCAGGTAGCGGGCGTGGACGACCATCAGGCTGAGGACGAAGACAAGCGAGACCGCCAGCAGGACGCGCTGGAGATTGCGGTCGAAGGCGGTGAGCGCAATCGCGACCGGAGCGCCGATCCGCAGGTACCAGTCGTTGGGTCCGCTCAGGGCGTCGGGGAAGGGCTGACCGAGAATGTCGAAGATGGCCCGGAACAACGGCAGGCCGTCGCCGCGTCCGTTCAGGTGACCGTAGATCCCCCAGCGCAGGGCCTCGAAATCGCGGATGATGAAGGGCAGCACGAAGACCGCGAGGACGGCCGTCGCGCCGAGCAGAAAACCGCGGAACTGCGCGCGGCGATGGACGCCGTAGTGCACGGCAGCGGCCAGCGCCAGGAAGATGAACTCGGTGCGAGTGGCGACCGCCAGCGCCCAGAACAGCCCGGCCTGCCAAGGGAGATCCTTGCGGAGCAGGGCCAGGAACCCGAAGAGCACCGCCAGCGAGACCACGTGGGCCTGGCCGACGCTGGCCTCGATGACTCGTGGATGGAAGAGCCAGAGCGTCAACAGGGCCAGGGCCGGCAGGCGGGCGAGGCCCTGGCGGCGGGCCAGCAGGTAGAGACAAAAGGCCGCGCCGAGATCGGCGGCGTACGCGACGGCCTTTACGGCGTGCAGACCGTCGAGGCCAAACGCCCGAAACAGCCGCAGGACCGGCGCCAGCAGGTGGGGGAACAGCGGCAGGTGAGCGTAGGTGAACTCGTGGCCGCTGACGCCGGCGTAGTAGTCGAGGTGGCGGCCGGTGAAGAGCGTCTCGGCGAACTCGATGAAGTGCCTCACGTCGAGGGTGAGGCTTTCGTCGATGCGCTTGAGGCGCAGCCCTAGGGCCACGCCGGCGATCAGGAGCATCGCCAGGATCGTCCAGAGCCGGGGCGCGGGGGGGCGGCGGGCAATCATGGCTTGAGGACCGATTCGTAGAGGCGGATGACGCGCTCAGTGGTGTTCTGCCAGTTGAGCTCGTCGGCGCGGATGCGGCCGCCGGCGCCGAGTTTGCGGGCGAATTCGCTGTCGGTGAAGAGGCGGTCGATGGCCCCGGCGGTGGCGGCGACGTCGCCCTGGGCCACCAGTAGACCGTTGCGGCCGGGCTGGATGGGCTCCTCGGCGCCGGAGTCGTAGGTGCCGATGACCGGGCGCGCGCAGGCGTTGGCCTCCAAGTAGACCAGTCCGAAGCCGTCGAAGCTGGTGGCGCTACTGAGGAAATGGGCCACGAAGACCGAGCCGCGGTGGTAGAGGTCGATCTTTTCGTCTTCGCTGATCTCGCCGCGGATCTCGACCGCGTCGGCGATGCCTAGTTCGTCGATCCGGGCGCGGAGTTGATCGAGGTAGGGGCTGCGCTCGAGTTGGCCGGCGATTATGTAGCGGGCGGTGGGGTGCTTTTCGAGGACGTGGGCGAAGGCCTCGATGGAGATGTGGAGGCCCTTGCGGTGCTTGACCATGCCAACGGTGAGGAGCAGTTTCTCCTGGCGGTGGGGGAGGGGGCGGCGGGGATGGAAGTCGGCGGTGTTGACTCCCAGCGGGACGACGTGGACGTTGTCCACCGGGAACTCGGCGGCTACGCGGCGGGCGGTGTAGCCGCTGATGGAGAGGAAGCCGCGGGCGCGCCGATAGGCGCGTTGGACAAGCCGGCGCTCGGGGCCGGGGTGGACGCTCGGGAGGCTGTAGGTGCCGACCAGCGAGGCGACCAGCGACAGGCGACGCGGCAGCAGCGCCAGCGCCGGCAGGTAGGGCTCGACGAAGCAATGGACCAGGTCGCAGCCGGCGATGGCGCGGTAGAGCGTCGGGAAGGTCTTGAGCAGTAGCTTCGCCCAGTGGCGGTCGCCGTACATGAAGGAGCGCAGGTCGCGATGGTCGGGATGGACGGCCAAGTCGCGGTAGCGGCAATGATCGCGCGGCGAGACCAGCCGTACATCGACCCCGGCGGCGATAAGGCCGCGGGCGATCTCGCCGGCGTAGCGGCCCCATCCAGTGACCGGCTCCAGGGCATCGGCGACCAGGCAGACCTTCATTGGCGGGTGTCCTCCGCGGGCGGGCGCGAGCGCCGGTAGGCGATGATGGCAAGAGTGACGAGGACGGCGAGCGCCGCCAGGCTGAGCTGCGCGCCGAGCGGGTAGTCCGGCGGGGTGTAGGCGAGCGCGACGGTGCTGCTGCCGGCCGGGATGGCAACCGCGACGGCGAAGCGGTTGGCGACCAGCGGCGCGATCGGGTACTGGTTGAGCGCCACCGACCAGCCAGGCAGGTGGGAGCGGTTGACCACCAGGACCGTCGGCGCGTCGGCGTGGACGCGCAGGACATGCCGGCCGGGGCCGCTGTCGAGGACTTCGAACGAGCCGGTGGCGGGGCCGGGGGCGTCCGGGAGGCCCGGGTCGGCGTCGAGCGTGACCAGTCCCGGCGGGGACCGCAGCAGCCGGTCGAGAACGCTGTCGGTGGGCTCGGCCGGGTCGTCGAGTCGCCAGTTGTTGGTCAGGTAGTAGTCGCCGAGAGGTTCTGGGACGAGGTAGATCCAGACCGTCTGGTCGGCTTCGTAGCGGGCCGGGATTTCGACTTCCACGGTGTAGGCCGGCGGCCCGAGGGCGGCGTCGAGGTTGGTGCCCGAGAGCACCGCGCCGACGTTGAAGGCGGCCAGCGCCGGCAGGCGATCGCGCAGCGTGGCGGCCTTGCTCTCTTCGGACTCGGTGGCGCTGACCGCGAAGCCGCGCACCGTGGAGCGCTCGCTGCCCAGGTAGGCCAGCACCTCGGCCTGCCGCTGGGTCATGAGGTTCTCGTAGCCGTCGATGCTGGTGAGCCCGGAGCGGCTCGCCAGGTCGGGGGTAATGACCTCGCGCAGGAACAGGTACTCGAGGCGGTCGCGGTCGTCGGGCGGGAACAACTCGTCGCGGCCGGTCATGGAGAGTTCCCATTTATCGGCGAGCCCCCGGAAGGACAATACCCGGGTCGGGCCGAGGTTTTGCAGGAGGGTGGCGGACCGGATCTCGGCATCGAGGGTTTCGGCGGAGACGGTCTCGATGCCGTGACCCATCGAGAAGGTGAGATCGAGGATCAGGAAGAGGGCCAGGAAGGTGGTGGCGGCGCCGGAACTCCAGCGGCCGGCGGCCAGGCGGCGCCAAGCCAGCGCGGCGGCAAGGGCGAGGATCGCCGTGAAAACCGGCGTCCAGCTGAGCAGGGTGAAGGCCTGTTCGAGTCGCTGCCGGGCGCCGGCGAACATGCCCTGCCATTCTCCGAGGGTGGCGTAGGCGCCGGCGCCGCCGACCAAGAAGCGGTCGATGCCGCGGTTGAGGGCGTTGCGGAGCGGGCCGTAGTTGATTTCGAGGATTGCAGTCGTCGCAACGACGGCCAGGGCCAGGAAGACGCCGTAGGCCGCGAAGACCCGCGCGAACCAGCGGCTGACGGGCGGCGCGGCGGGGCCGGGGGTGCGCAGCGTTTGCAGCCCAAAGGCGGCCAGGAACGCCAGCGCGAAACCGGCCAGCAGGATGAAGCGGGATGGAATGCGGAAGAAGCCGAATAGCGGCAAGGAGTGGAGCGCGCGGAAGGCCGGAGCGGTGTCGCCGAAGGCCAGTATCCAGGAAAGGACCGTCATGACGGTGAGGAAGATGACCGTGCGCTGCCGCCAGCGACGGGCGATGGCGAGAACCGCCAACGGCAGGGCCAGCAGGCCGAGATAGGCCAGCGGCTCGGCCTTCAGGACGCCGTCGAAGACGCGCGGCAGATCGAAGGCGGGATAGGCGTAGCCGAGCAACAAAGCCAGCGGATGGATGGCCCCGGCGGCGGCGGTGCCGAAGTCGATGCCCCCGGCGCGGGTGGATTCGCCGGTGATGACCAGCAGCGGCAGCAGCCGGACCGCCCCGAGCAGCAAGCCGAGAGCGGCGGCGAATCCCAGCAGGACAACGAGGCGCAGCGCGGCGACGACGCCGTTGTCACGATAGATCCAGACGGCGCGGAAGATGCCGTAGAGCGACGCGCCGAAGGCCAGCAGCACCGAGATGTGGGGGTGCCCGGCGAGGATGTTGATCCCGACCACCGACGCCAGCAGCAGGATGAACCAGCGGCGCCCCTGGGCGATGCGTTCGATGGCCAGGATCGCCGCCGGCAGGACGAAAAAGACGGTCGCGAAGTTCAGAAAGAGCGTGGTGGCGAAGACGAAGGGCGCAAAGGCGTAGAGATAGCCGGCGACGAAGGCGGGCAGGCGTTGCAGGCCCCAGGCGCGGCCCAGGGCGTAGGCGGCGAGCGCGGCCAGGAGCACGCCCAGGGCAGCCTCGGCGTGGTAGGCGAACGGCATCGGGAAGATGCGCAGGAACAGCCAGGTGAGTGGATAGAACCAGCCGTACTCGGAGTATGCGACCGGGAAGCCGCTGAGGTAGGTGTCGGTCCAGACGGGCAACTGGGCGCTATGGAGGCCGCTCTGCAAGATTTCGAGACGAGGGCGGTAGGCGATCAGGAAGTCGAGATCGAGCCCGGCATGGCCTTCAAAAAGGAGCCGCCGGTAGAGCACCAGCAGGGGCAGGAGATAGCCAAGCAGGATGCGCAACGGCGGCCGGGCTCCGAACAGCAGCTGGAGCAGAGCGCGGGTGACGCTCATGGCAGCGACTCGACGAAGCTGGCGATCGCGTGGGCGCGGACCGGCCAGGTAAAGTCCGTGACGTACTCGCGAGCGGTGGCGGCGAGACGGCCGGCGAGGTCGGGATCGGCGGCAAGGCGCTGGATCGCGACCGCGAGGGCCGCCGGATCGTCGGGTGGGACCAGCAGGGCGTGCTCGTCGGGGCGGACGACTTCGCGGATCGAGGGCAGATCGGAGGCGACCAGCGGCCGCCCGGAGGCCATGTACTCGAACAGCTTGAGCGGTGAGGTGTAGTCGGCCGATATTTCGGACTCGCCGGAGTTGGGCAGGACCACGACATCGGCGGCGGCCGCGTACTGGATGGCCTCGCGCTGGGGCAGGTGGCCGTGGACGTGCAGGCGGTCGCCGTCGGCGAGCCCGGCGAGCCGCTGGAGATCGCCGCCGATGCCGCCGACCAGGTGCACCTGCCAGGGGGCGGGAAGGAGGGGGGCGGCGGCCGCCAGCGTGTCGGTGCCCTTCCAGCGATAGAAGTGGCCGGTGTAGGCGGCGACCCGGGCCTCCGCGGGAATGCCGAGCCGGGCGCGGGCGGCCGCGCGATCGGGCAGGGCGGCGAAGGTCTCCAGGTTGACGCCGTCGCGGGCCACCAGCAGGCGAGAAGGGTCGAATCCGCGATCGCGGTACCAATCGTGCAGGTGGTCGGAAATGGCAACGATGGCGTCGGCTCGCCGGGCGGCCCAGAGGTGCAGCCGGCGGGCCGGACCGGAGCGGGGCAGGGTGTGGACTTCGAAAATGAAGCGGCTGTCGCGGCGGCGGGAGAGCAGCGCGAGGACGGTCAGGACGAAGAGATCGCGAGAGTAGACGACACCGCCGGGCAGGCGGGCGACGAACAGGAACGCGGAGAAGGCGAAGGTCCAGAGCTGCAGCAGGTGGGCCAGCAACGGAAACGGAAAACGGTTCAGGAGGGGCCAGTCGATGGTGACCCGCTTGACGGCATCGATGCAGGGCAGGCCTACCAGACCGAACGCCCGCGGTACGTCGTAGTAGTCGAAGGGATCGCCGACGGACTGCATGGCGGCGGTGTTGGCGCGGCACGGGAAGACTACGCGCACGTCGGTGAAGACCGGCTCGAACGCCGCCGCCATCTGCACGATCTGGATGGCGTGGGCCTTCTCTCCGGGGATGCGGGCGTTGGCGACGATGGTGAGTCGCGGGGCCGGCTGCTCGGATGGGTTAGAGCTCAAAACGTATCCGGACGGTCGCGGGTGCGCCGCGCGGGTGGCAGGTGATCCGCGCCGGGGAAGTGTCCCAGTCGCAGTCAGGCTCGCAGAGCAGATCGCGGGCACCGGGTGGGGGGCGGTAGGTGATGGGCGCGTTGCAGTCGCGGGCGGTGAGGGTCTCGTCGACCAGCAGGCGGTCGCCGGCGAGTTCGTAGCGACGCCGCAGGGTGAGCCCGGCGAACGGCTCGCCGCCGAGCCCGGCGAGCCCGGCTTCGATCTGGATCCCGCCGGCGACCACTTCGACGCCACACGCCGGCCAATGGCGGCTGTGGGCGACCGGCGCCAGCGCGACGGCGGCTTCGGCGCGGAGGTCGGCAAAGAGGGCGCGAAGGCTGTCGAACGGGCGGCCGGACTTGAGTCGGGTGCGGGCGGTGTAGAGGCGAAAGCGGAGATCGCGGCCCGGCCGATTGTGGCGCAAGTAGGAATCGAGGTTGGAGCGGAGGTCGGAGCCGGCCGGCGTGAACCAGCCGGGGATCTCGCGGTCGGGGGCGGACCAGCGCTCGACCCGGTTGCGCCAGCCGTCGCGGCGGCGGCCGAGATAGACGAGTTCGCCGCCGCCGGCACGGGCACCGTAGAGCAGGTTGCGCGGACCGGGCGCGACCGCGATCAGGGCGCAGGCTTCGGCTGTCTGCAGGCGGATGAGCCCGGCGTCGGAGTAGACGCGGGGCTTCGCTTCGTCAAGACGGTGGGCCGGAGCCGGATCGGGGGCCAGCGGGGTGAGTTCGGCGGCGCGGGCCAGCCAGGCGAGGTCGGCGGTGTGGAAATGACGGCAGTTGAAACCGCGTCCGCCGGCCGGCACGCCGCGAAAGGCACCATCTTCGTCGCGGGTCTCGAACAGCCGGCCGGTGAGGTTGGCGAGCACGTCTTCGCTCGAGCCGTCCGGCGCCAGCGCGGCGATCGCGTAGAGGTCGTAGGGGTGGCTGCCGGCCTCCAGCGGCCCCTGCCAGAACCAGGGCTTGGAATCGAGCACCAGCGGCTTGAAGCCCTCCGGGGTGATCGCGGCGAGTAGGAAATCGATGCCGCGCTCGAACTCGGCGGCGAAGGCCTCGGGTTCGTCGCACATAACCCGGGCGTGGTGGGCGAAGGCCAGGTGGCGGGACTGGTAGTAGACGCTGGCCCCGCCGGCGCCGGCGGGGAGGCCGTGCTCGGTGGCGGTCGGGTGGTAGGAGAACGAGCCGTCGGGATTCTGGTCGCCGAACGAGACCTCCAGCGAGCGCATGACGGCGTCTTTCCGGGCGTCCTTGCCGGTGAGCCGGTAGGCCGAGGCCAGCCCCATCGCGCCCCAGAGGCGCTGGTTGGTGACTTCCTTGGTGACGGCGGCGTTGGCCAGGTAGGTGTCGCAATGGCGGGCGATGGTGGCTTCGAGCCGCTCGCGGAGATCGTCGTCCACCCGGTCGGCGAACTGGAGCAAGAAGGTAGCCAGCGCGTCAACGCAGTCGCCGCCGTCGATGACGCTGGTGGACATGTTGTTGGGGTCGAGTCGCCCGGGATGGAAGATCCAGGCGCCGTGCTCGGGATCGGGGGCCAGGCGGGCGTCGGTGGTCAGGGCGCGGCTCAGGGCGCGCTGGAAGTACCGGTCGTCGCCGGTGGCGGCGTGGAGCGCGCAGTCGATGACGATGGACCGGGCGCTGCGGCCGGTGTGGTCCAGGCGGTGCTCGGCACAGACGAGGCGGCCGTCGGTGGTGGTGGCGCCGTGCAGGTAGTCCGAAACGCCGATAAGCGCCTGGCGAACTTCCGGCAGCAGCTCCCCGGTGAAGGGCGGGACGGGCGCGGTGGCGCTCACGCTAGGTGCGCTCCCCGACCTTCTCGGCGGGCACCCCGGCGACGATGGTATAGGGCTCGACATCGCGGGTGACGACCGAGCGGACGGCGATGACGGCGCCGTCGCCGATGGTAATGCCCGGCAGGACGACGACGTCGCTATAGATCATGACGTCGGCACCGATGGTGACCGGGGCGGTCTTGACCAGCGAGTCGAGGATCGGGACCGCGCGGGAGTCGGTCTGGTGGGTGTGGGTGTAGATGCTGCACGCCCGGCCGATGTGGGTGCCGGCGCCGATGGTGATGTCGGCCGAGCAGTCCAGGTGGCAGTCCGACAGTATCTGCGAGCCGACACCGACCGCCAGGGTCGACGCGCCGCTAACCTCGCCGTCGCGGCCAACCCGCACGTCGCGCTTGATCTCGGCGCCGTCGGCGAAATCCAACTCGACGCCGCGCGGGTAGTAGAAACGCGGATGGACGGCGACGTCCTCGCCGATCTGCACGCCGGGCTGCAGCGACAGCGCGAAGTGGCGCAGGGCAATGACCCGTTTCTGGTAGGCGGGCAGTAACTCGATGTCCGGTAGTTGCAGGACCAGGCGGGCGAAGAGGCGGACCATCAGGGGATTCATAGAACTCCACTTTCGTTTTCGATTGCGGCGAGATCGACGGCACCGCCGCCGTCCAGAGTGCGGAATATGTCTACGAGGCGATCAGCGAAACCTTCGAGGCCGTGGAAGCGCTCGACGCTTTCGGCGAGGTCGCTGGCAATCTTCTGGCAGGCGGCCGGTTTGTCGAGCAGGGCGGCGATACGCGCCGCCAGCGCCACGGGATCGGCCCCCACGAAGGATAGTTGGTCGGCGTAGTCGCCAAACAGGGATATGAAGGAAGGGTTGTTGGTGACGACCGGGACGCCGGCGGCCAGCGACTCGAGGGCGCTCTTGTCCATGGCCGGCACGGCGCGGCAGGAGACGGTGATGGTGGAGCGCGCGTAGAGCGCCGGCATGTCGGTGCCGGGGACGCCTCCCCGGAAGGTGACGCGGTCGGCGAGTCCAAGGGCGGCGGCTTCGCGCTTGAGCCCGGCAACGTACTCGCGGTCGGCCGGGTAAAAGGGCTCGCCGGCGATCTCCAGGACCGGTTGACCCGGGTGATCGCGGAGGACGGGAGCGCCGAGGGCGCGGATGGTGAGTTCGACCTGCTTGAGGGGGGTGATGCGGGCGGCGAAGGCGATAAGCGGCGGGCGGGCGGGAGGAACGTTCGCGGCGCGCAGGCGGGCGACGTCGATTCCGTGGCCGATGACGGCGGGCCGGGAATCGGCGACCGGGTAGCTGTCGGCGGAGGCGGTGATCGGCAGATCGATGAGGCGGGTGGCCAGGCGCAGCGCGCGGGTCCGGCCGTGGCTGGTGTACCAGAGCGTCAGGGGCCGGCGGCGGAGCTTGCAGAAGGGCCAGGCGAGCAGGGCGAAGGCCGGGACCATGTGGGCGAAGACGACATCGACGCGACCGCGCGCGAAGAGCCGGAAGAGGTGCCAGAGCAGGCGGACGAGAACCAGCGGGCGCGAGTCGGATTCGGACCGGCGCAGCGGCACGACGGTGACGTTGGCCGGAAGGTCGTGTCGGCGGGCCCGCGCCGCCAGCACGGTGACGTGCTCGCAGCGGGCGGCGATGGCGGCGGCCCAGTCGTGAGCGACCCGCATGTTGGAGCTGTTGGGGTCGAGTTCCTGGGTGATCAGCAGGACATTCATGCGGTGCGCCGGCGCTCTTGCTCTTCGGCCAGGCGGACGTAGGCGTCGGCGTAGTCATCGAGCGTGACCTGGCGATCCAGCGGCAGCACGGCCTGGTGGGCCAGGCGGGCCATGCGCGCGGTGGCGGCGGGATCGTCGAGCACCTCAAGAATCGCGGTGGCGATGTCGGCCGACTGCCAGTCCACCAGGCGGCCGGTGACACGGTCTTCGATGAGTTCGGTGACGACGCCCACCGGGGTTGAAACGACCGGCGTGGCGCAGGCCATGGCTTCGAGCACGACTCGCGGGCCGCCCTCGGAATAGGAGGTGCAGAGGAGGAGGCGCGATCGGCGGTAGCAATCGGCGAGATCATCGGGGGTCTCGACCCAGCGACAGATCTCGAATCGGTCGCTGATGCCCCGGCGGTCCAGGTCGGTGCGCAGGCCGGCGGCCCCGGGGCCATCGCCGACCACTAGGAACCGGACTTCGGGCCGGGCGCGGGCGACGATGGCGGCCGCCGCGGCCAACAGGTCGAGCCCCTTGTTGGGGTCCAGGCGCCCGCAGAAGAGGACATCCCAGGCCGGCTCGGCGGATTCGTCGGGATGGAAGACCTCGAAATCGAGGTAGGCCGAGGGCAGGACCAGGATCTTGTCGGCGGCGACGCCCCAGTCGCGAAAGAGGGCCGGCATCTGAACGTTGTTGACCGCACGGAAGGCGGTGGCACGGCCGCGGGCGCGGGCAACGTAGAAGCGGGCGATCCATTTCTGGATGCGCTCATTGAGACTGCCGGCGCGGGGGACGCCGGGGACGTGATGTATTTCCGACACGTAGGGAATTCCGAGTTGCGAACGCAGGGTCATGGCGGCGAAGCCGTTGCTGAAGATGCCGTGGTCGTGGCTGACCGCTAGGGAGTAGCGGCGCTGCGCGGCCAATTCCTTCACTCTGTTAACGACAAACCAGCGCTGGATGAAACGGTGGCGGGTGGAGGGGTGGATGTGGACGTTGCCGAAGAGGGTGGTGGGGCAGGCGTCGGCATGGCCGGGGGTGATGACGTCGATGCGCTCCCAGCGAGGGGAGAGACCAGCGAGGGTGTTGTGGAAGGGGCCTTCCCGACCGCGGGCGACATCGCTGTCGCCGCTGTACATGAGGAGGTTCAAGCCGATGGGACCGCCAGGGAGAGGGTTGCCGCGCTGACATTATGTCAAAAAGAGCACGTAGAGCCCTGATTTTACGGTGCCGGCCGGCCGCGCGCGCCGGGTCGGATGGAGAGGCGGCGGCTCAGAAGTCGAAGTAGGCGCGGAGATTGGCCAGGGCCAGCAGCAGCAGGCCAGCCCCGCCGGCGAGCATGCCGGCGGCGGCGATGCCGAGGACGAGGGCCAGCACATGGGTTGAGAAGGCCGAGGTGCGCTCGGCGGCGACCCCGACCAGGACGGAGCCGCTGAACCGGCTGAGACGGAGGTCGTAGGGGCCGGGTTCCAGGTCTTCGAGGCCGATGACAGTGGGCAGGCCGGAGTTTATGGAGTCGGAGTCGGGATCGTCGCGGGTGCGCACGGTCTTGTCGGGGAGGGCGTCGAGTTGCCGGCGATGGGCGACGGCGGCGATCACGTCGCCCTCGCCGGAGACCGCGTAGATGCGGATGGCGGAGACGTTGGGAACGAGTTCGAACGGGACGACGTAGGCCGGGGCATCGGGAGTGACGAAGGTGGCCGCGCGCCAGATGACCCATTCCTGCGGAACTCGCGCGGCGACGGCGCTGAACCAGAAGACCGCGGCGGCGATGAAGCCGATCAGGAGGAACTTGCCGGGGCCGAAGTTGAGCGCGGCCAGCGGTTCCATCCAGCGCGGCACCGCGCGATCGACTTCGCGATCGACAACGTGGGTGCCTCCGATAACCGGGTCTATGGTGACGCGGCGAGTAGGCCGGGCGCGTAGCTCGGCGATCTCGAGCTTGAGTTGCCCGAGCCCGGTCTGCTGGCGCTGAAAATCGCTCGGGTCGGGAGTGGCGACTTCGATCACCTCGGGAGCAACGTTCCGCAGACGAGCGAAACCGAAGTCAAAAACCCAGCGTGTGACGACCGTGAATAGAAGCGCGCCGCCGAGGGCCAGGAGGCCGAACCAGAGCAGGAGCCAGCCGTCGGTCTCGGTGGCCCGGTAGAGGGTGCGCGGGACGGTGTAGACGGGCTCGCGGGTGAGGAGGTCGCCCTGGATCAGGCGTTGGCGAAACGCCCAGGGAAGCACGAGCAGCAGGAAGACGGCCAGCACGGCGAGGCCGGCGCCGACCTGCCCCCAGTGGGGATGCCGGCCGAGGAAATGGCGGCGGACCGGAGCGGCGAGACCGGCCGCCAGGACCATGGTCGGGAACAGGGGCCAGCTGCCACTGAGCGTGGCCCGGAAATTGCCGGCCGGACTGCCGCTGCCAAAGCCAACGATGGTGGCGACCGCCAGGACGAGCGCCCAGACCACCGCGCCGACGTTGAGCCCGGTCAGCAGCCCGATGAGAACGCCGGTGCGGGCGGGGGCCGCAAGCAACGCGCGGTCGACGTGGGGAGTGGGGCGGAAGCCGCGCAGCAGGAAGTCGAGCATCAGACCGACCTGCGGGAGGGCATCGCGGGGGCGGGGCGGGGCGGGCGGATGGCGAGTACCGGTCAGCCGGCGGGCGCCCGCAGCAGATGGAGTGTCTCGTCCACCTGACGGTCCCAGGTGTAGTGCTCAAGGTCGGTGCGGGCGTTCTCGCCCAGCCGAGTGGCGAGGGCGGGATCGGCGAGGATGAGGTTGATGGCGGCGGTCATGGCCGGGTGGTCGCCGTAGGGAACCAGGAGCGCGTCGCGGTCGGACTCGAGGATTTCGAGATTGCCGCCGACGTCGGTGGTGACGATCGGAACGCCGGCCCAGCGGGCTTCGAGGAGGACGTGCGACATGCCCTCGTAACGGGTGTTGAGCACGAACAGGTCGGCGGCTTTGAGGTAGCTGAAGACGTCGTGCTGGTCGACGGCGCCGACGAACGAGGCCGGGGCTTCGAGATCGGCGGCGAGGCGTTCGAGAGCGGCACGCTCGGGTCCGTCGCCGACGATCACCAGGCGGGCTGCGCCGTCGAAGTCGAGCGACATGCGGACGAGGTCGTCGATCTGTTTCCAGGGGTAGAGGCGGGCGACCGTGAGGACGATCGGTCCGCTGAGATCGAGCTGTCGGCGCAGGTCGTCGGCGGCGTGACGCACCCGCGGCCGGCCGACGAGGGCGTTGTTGACAACGTGGATGCGCTCCACCGGGACGCCCCAGCCGTGCACGAGACCGCGCAGGTAGCGGCTGGGGACCACAATGCGGCCGGCGAGCCGGCAGTAGAGCCGCTGGGCGAAACGGACCAGCTCGACACGAAGCGGGTAGCGCCGGGCCTGGTAGGGGTCGATGCCGTCGTCGGTCCAGCGGTGGCGGATGGCGTATTCCCAGGAGAAGTCGCCGACGATCTTGAGCACGGCCGGGCGGAAGGCGCAGCGGGCAGCGGCGGTGGCGGGGAGTTCGAGGCCGTTGACGTAGACGACATCGGCAAAGAGAGCGGCCAGCCAGGCCCAGACGAATACGAGGGCGAAACGCAGCGGCACCGGCAGGCGGCGGGAGATGCGGCGGACCGGATAGGGTTCGTCGCCATGGATGCGCGGGTCCTCGGCGGCGACGATGACGCGGACGCGATGCCCGCGGGCAAAAAGCTCACCGGCGAGCCGCGAGATGTGGGTGGCCGGCCCGCCGATGTCGGGCGGGAACAGGTTGGAGACGAGGACGACGCGCATGGGGGCTACCGGAGCCCGGGCGCGGGTGCGGAGGCGGAAGGAGCCGGCGGGCGGATCAATCGCGCTCCTTGCGCCACCAGGCGCTGTGGCAGTAAGGATCGACGTGGTCGGGCTCGCCGTGCACGAACCCGACGAAGGCCAGGGTCTGCTGGTGCCGCAGGGCGGTGGCGATCACCTGCCCGTGGAGGATCTTGAGTCCGTTTTCGCGGTCGAATTCAAATGTGCGCAGGGCGGCTTCGTAGGCCTCGTTGTACTCCTCGTTGCCCAGCAGGATCTCGATGAAGCGCCGGGTCGAGAATCGGCAGGCCGGGAGGTCCTCGACCAGTTCGGCGACGACCGGCTCAAGAATGCCCAGGGCCTCGGCGATGTCGGGTTCCTGGAATACGGCGTCGTGGCTCATGTGCCGGTCCGGGGGTAGGGGGTTTTGTCGGGGTTAAGCGGCATCGATATAGGTCTCGCAGCAGTCGCCGCCCTCCAGAACGCCGATGGCGGCGCGGACGTAATTGTCGTCGAGTGTGCCCAATTCGCCGCCGTTGAACACCAGCGGGAAGTCGGGCTCGATGCCCTGGCCGTCAAGGTGCTGGCTGTCGGGAGTGAGCCAGATGGCGACGGTGATCCGGACGACCGACTCGTCGGAGAGCGAGAAGGGAATCTGGACCGAGCCCTTGCCGAAGGTGGTCTCGCCGATTAGCACGCCGCGATCGTGGTCGCGGATGGCGCCGGCGACGATCTCGGACGCGCTGGCGCTGCCGCCGTTGATGAGAACGACCATCGGCAGATCGGCCGCCGTGGGCGAGCGCGAGGAACGGAAGACCTGCTGGCCCTCGTCGCGGGTGTTCTCGCGGACGATGACGCTGTTGCGCGGGACGAACTCGCTGGAGACATCGATCGCGGCGTCGAGGAAGCCGCCGGGGTTGTTGCGCAGGTCGAGGATGATGCCGAGGATGCCGTCTTCGCGGAAGTCCTCGAGGACATCGCGGAGGTCGTCGGCGGTCTGCGCGCCGAAGGTAGTCAGCCGAACGTAGCCGTAGCCCTCGACGATGGCGGAGACGACCGACGGGATGACGATCTCGTCGCGGACGACAGTGATGTCGAAGGCCTCGGCGACGCCGGCGCGCCGGATGGTCAGCACGACCTCGGTGCCGCGTTCGCCGCGCACCTGCTGGATGATGTCGATGAGTTCGCGGCCGCGCGTCGCCAGGCCGTCGACGCTGATGACGACATCGCCGGCCTCGATGCCGGCCTCCTCGGCGGGGCTGCCGGGGAGCGGGCGGATGATGCGCAGGTGGCCTACGTCGTCCAGTTCGACAGTAGCGCCGATGCCCTCAAACTTGCCCTCCAGGCGCTCACGGTCGAGCTGGGCCGGCTCGGGATCGACGAAGACGGTGTTGGGGTCGCCGACGGCGGCGATCATGCCGTGGCTGGCGCCGCGGACCAGTTCATGGACATCGCGAGGACCTTCGTAGTAGTTGGTTTGAAGCCGATCCCACACCTCCCAGAAGATGTCGAAGTCGGCGCTGACCTCGTCGAGCAACTCGTCGGAAGGGCCGCTGGTACCGCCGGGCAGACCGCCACCGGAGAACCCGGCCGTGGCGTAGCCCGCCAGGAAGATACCGGCGATGGCAATCGCGCCGACGACAGTGAGGATGAGGCGCAGTTTCATGGGGGCTGCCCTTCGAAATGAGGTAGGGCCGGGGGTTCTTGGTTGGGCCCGCGCCAGCGGCGGGGGTACCTGTTCAAGCTAGCACAGGCGGCGCGCGAGAAGGGCGGAGTTACAGGCTCAACCTGGCACCGGCGGCGCGAACAGGCCGGGAACCGGCCGCTAGCCGATGACCAGGCGGGGATTCAGTTGGACGCCGTTGAGCCGGTATTCAAAGTGCAGGTGCGGGCCGGTGGTCCAGCCGGTAAGCCCGACGTAGCCGATTACCTGGCCGACATTGACCAGCTGGCCGGCAACCACCGGCGGTGGCAGGGTGATGTCGGCGAGGTGGGCGTAGACGGTCTCTTCGGTGGCGTTGTGGGCGATGATGACGATCATGCCGTAGGAGGCGCGCCGGTCGCCGGGTACGGCGTAGTCGGCGTAGAGGATTACGCCGGAGGTGGCGGCCAGGATCGGGGTGCCGAGCGGCGCCGCGATGTCCATGCCGACGTGCGGGCACTGGCCGAACGTGCAACCGCCGTACTCGGTGGTGATGATGCCGAACAACGGCCAGATCCAACCGCCGCCGCCGGTGGCGGCGGCGGCGGCGGCGCGGGCCTCTTCGATACGGCGCTGGCGTTCCAACTCGGCGATTTCGGCGGCGCGCTCGGCGCGCAGGCGGTCGATGCGGGAGTTGATGGCCGCCGCCTCAGCCTCGAACGCTTCGATATCGGCCTCGGCCTGGCCCTCCTGCTCGGCGACGGCGTCCAAGAGCGCCTGGTGCTCCTCGGTGCGGCGATCGAGCTCGACCTGCACCACCTCCCGCTCGGCCTTGAGCCCGACGACCTCGGCGCGCTGCGCGGCCAGGACGATGCTGCGGAGGCGGATTTCTTCGCGCCGGTCAAGCAGGTCGCGGATGTCGGCGAAGTCCTGCTGGACCACGGCCTCGAGCGAGCTCATCTTGTCGAGACCCTCGGTAAAAGACCCGGAGGAGAGCAGCACTTCGAGCGAACTGAGGCCGCGGTTGGCCTTGTAGAGCGCCCGCAACTTGCCGCCGATGACGGCCTTTTCGGCTTCGAAGTCGGCGGTCAGCGCCAGCACCTGGCGCTCGGTGGAAAGGATTTCCAGCTCGGCGGTGTCGAGTTCGATCTGCAGGCTCTGCAGCTTGCCGATCTCGCGGTAGCGGGCCTCATCGGCGACGCGCAGGCGGCTCTGCAGGGCCGAGCGGCGGGCCTGGGTGGCGGCCAGAAAGGCGCGCGCCTCCTGGGTCTGCGCGTCGATCTTTTCCAGTTCGCCCTGGTTCTCGTCGATCTGCTCGTCGAATTCGTCGGCCAGGATGGCGTGGCCGCCCAGCGCGAAGCCGGCCACAAGGACCAGGGCCACCGCGAGGCGGGAGATTCTAGGCAGGTTCAAGGACGGCATCGAATTTACTGGAAGGCCGGTCGGCCGCCACGCGACCGTCTTCGAGACGGATAACCCGGCGGCGCAGGAGGTCGACGGCGGCGCGGTCGTGGGTGGCGACCAGGGTGGTGACCCCGGACCGGCTGATCTGCAGCAGCAGCGCCATGACTTCCTTCGAGGCTTCGGGGCTGAGGCTGTCGGTGGGCTCGTCGGCGAGCAGCAACTGGGGGCGGCCGACGATGGCGCGGGCGATGGCAACGCGGCGGAGTTCGCCGCCGGACAACTCGTCGGCACGGCGGTCGGCGAAGTCTTCCAGCCCAACCGTCCGCAGGCCGGCCGCGGTCATTTCGCGCACCTTGCGGCCGGCGACGCCGGATATGCGCAGCGGCAGCGAGACGTTCTGGAACACGCTGCGGTCGGGAAAGAGCCGGGTGTCCTGGAAGACGATGCCGATCTTGCGGCGGTAAATCGCCAGCTTGCCATTGTCCACGAGCGCGGTATCCATTCCATCGACGACGATGACACCATCGGTAGGACGCTCCTGGAGGGTGAGAAGTTTCAGCAGGGTTGACTTGCCGGCCCCGTTGGGCCCGGTGACGAAGACGAACTCTTCGCGGGAAACGGACAGCGTGATGTCCTGGAGGGCGACGCGGTCCTTGCGATAGGCCTTGGAAACGTCTTGCAGGACGATCATGACGGGTTCCGGTCAGTTCTCCAGGTAGCGGCGGACCGAGAAATACGATCCGACCGAGCCGATGAGCACGCCCATCAGCATCGTGAAGAGGGCGAGGTTGGTAACGAAGCCGGTCTGGGTCTGGATGGGCAGGAACGAAACCAGCGATTCGAGGGTGGGGCCGACGCGGGCGTAACCGGCAACCACCGCGATGGCCGAGAGCCCGGCGCCGATGAAGCCGATGACCGCGCCTTCGACCACGAAGGGGCCGCGCACGAACCAGTCGGTGGCGCCGATCAGCCTCATGATCTCGATCTCCTCGCGGCGCGAATAGACCGCCAGGCGGATGGTATTGAAGATGACGAAGAGCGTGACCGCGCCGAGCGAGATGATGAGGATGCCGCCGCCGATGCGGGCCAGGTTGGAGACCCGCAACAGCCGGCCGACGACGTCGGCGCGCACCAGCACCTGGTCGATTAGCGCGGGTTGCAGGCGCAACTCATCGGCGAGCGGCAGGAGCCCCTCGGGATCGGCCATGCGCACTTCGATGCTGGCCGGGAAGGGGTTGGTCTCGATGACATCGAGAATCTCGGCCAGGTCGGAGAGCGTGTTACGGAAGTCGTCGGCGGCCTGCTCGCGGGAGACGAAGACAATTTCGGCCACGTCGGCCCGGGCGGAGACGCTTTGCACCAGCGCGGTGATCTCGCTGGGCGGGGCGGCGTCCTGCACGTAGGCGACCAGGTTGGTGCGGCGGCCGAGCGCGTCGATCATGTGGTCGAGGGTGTCATTGACGGCCAGGAATGTGCTGAAGACGATCAGCATGATGGCGATCGTGATGATGGCCGTGAACGTGGTGAGCAGGTTGCGCCACATCGAGCCGAACGCCGCCCCGATGATGTAGCGGATGGTGCGGAACCTAGCCACTATAGCCACCGCCGACTTCGTCGCGGACGACCTTGCCGTCCTCCAGGGAGATGACCCGCCGGCGCATGGTGTTGACCAGTTCACGGTTGTGGGTAGCGATGAGTACGGTGGTGCCCATGGCGTTGATGCGCACGAGCAGGTTCATGGTTTCCCAGCCGGTGTCGGGGTCGAGGTTGCCGGTGGGCTCGTCGGCGATGACGATCGGCGGGTCGGTGACCAGGCAGCGGGCGATCGCCACGCGCTGCTGTTCGCCACCAGAGAGCTGGTAGGGACGCCGTCGCGCCTGCGCGCTCAGGCCCACCGTCTCGATGGCCTCTTCGACCCGCTGGTGGCCGCGGCCGTCGTGCTCGCCGACAACCCGGAGGGCGAATTCGACGTTCTCGGAGACGGTGGCGTGGGGCAGGAGCTTGAAGTCCTGGAAGATGACACCGATCTTGCGGCGCAGGGACGGGACTTCGCCGCGCTTCAGACGGGTGATGTTGACGCCGTCGACGAAGATCGAGCCGCTGGTGGGCTCTTCGTCTTTGTTGATGAGCCGGATCAGGGTGGTCTTGCCGGCGCCGCTGGAGCCGACCAGGAAGACGAAGTCGCGGTCGTTGATCTGCAGCGACACATGGTCGAGGGCGGGGGTGATTTCGTCGTAGGCCTTGACTACGTCTTGAACGATTATCAAGAGGCTAGCGGGAAAGTCCCGTGGTCGCGGACCTCACGGGCAGGCGGGGCACAGAATTCATAGACCGTACTTCCAGGCCGGGCCGCGAATCTACCGCCTCCCAGATTGCGGCAACTTGCGGTTGCGAGGTCAATTCTAGCAAGAGAACCACGCCGGGCGGGGGATTTCGCGCTCCCCTGGACCCGAGCGGTCAGGTATGGGAGAGACGGGTTGCGTGGCAAGAGCGGTGACGGCGCGGCGCTAGGCGGAACCGCGGGGACGGGCGACCCGGAAGGCGACCCCGATAAGCACGACGCCGGCGACGACCAGCAGCACCGGGCCGGTAGGGAAGGCGCCTGCGGAATCGACGGCGGCCGGCACGGGAGCGGCGGGGGCGGGTTGGGGTGAAGCGGCAATGACGGCTGGAGTGGGAGCGGCGGCTTCGGCCGGGACGGCGGCCGGAGTCGCCACCACCGCGACCGGCGCCGGGGTGGCGGGGGCGGGGGCTTCTGGATCGGCCTTTGCCGGGGTTGCCGCCGGCGCGGAATCGGCCTGGTCGACCTCTTCCGGGGGCAGCTCTTCACCGCCCAGCCAGGCCAGCCACTGGCGCTCGAGCCGGTCCAAGCTGATACCGATGGCCACCTGGACGGCCTCGTCGTCGGTGACGCCCTCCCGGTAGGCGCGGAGCAGCCGGCCGATGGACCCGGCGCCGTAGGTGGCGATGACGTAGTTCACCAGCGAGTTGCTCTCGGCATAGGCCAGGATGGCGCCGCCGGAACTGGCCGGGAAGGAACCGGTGAGCCCGCGCAGGGAAAGCAGCGAATCCCGGCGGAGGGCGTCGTCGACGATGCCCGGGTAGTCGAAACGCAGCTCGCCGGTGGTTTCGTTGATCGTGGCCAGCCCCTCATGAATCCACGACGGCGGGCTCGAAAACGGGTTGTCGGAGACTTGGTCGATGACGATGTGGGTGAGTTCGTGGGCCAGCAGCATGTCCAGGTCGTTGGTGGTGGGGGTAGCGTGGAAGACGATCACGTTGAAGGGCCCGATGGCCTGCCCTCCGACCCACTGGCTGGTGCCGCCGCCGAGGGCCTCGCGCATGAGGTCGCCGTCGGCGTAGATGATGATCCGGGTCTGGTGCTCGAGGCGCATCTGGAAGGTGTCTTCGAGCCGGGCGAGCGCGTCGACCGTGACCCCGATGACACGCTCGCCGAAGGCCTGTCCGCCGGCGTACCAGCGGACTTCAACATCGTCGTTGGCGATGATCTCCCACGGCAGCGAGGAGTCCTGGTAGACGAACACCGCCGGGGCGCTGGTGAACCGCTCGCCGGCGGCGTCGGTGACCCGCCAGTGGTATTCGATCTCGGCCCCGGGCACGAGCATGTCGCGGATGTCCCAGACGTAACTGGCCGTCAGGCCGGCTCCGACGGCCAGGTCTTCGGCCCGGGCGAACGTGCGCAGGGCGCCGTCGGGGAGGCCATAGAAGACCGTGGCGGAGACCGGGTCGGGCCCGTCCCAGGGGGCTTCGAGGGTGAAGAGGATCTCGCGTCCGAAATCGACCTGGATGTCGCCGGCGGCACCTTCGAGCTCGGCGGTGTCGGCCAGCGCCGCCGGAGCCAGTGCCAGGGCCAGGCCGAGCGCCAGGAGGGCGAGCAGGCAGCCGGGGCGGAGCATGGCCACCTAGCCGGCCGGGGCGTCGGCCAGGCGCGCCTGGAGGTAGGCCTGCATGAAGCCATCGATGTCGCCGTCGAGGACGCCTTCGGTGTCGCTGGTTTCGTGGTCGGTGCGCAGGTCTTTGACCTGGCGATAGGGCTGCAGCACGTAGGAGCGAATCTGGTTGCCGAAGCCGGCGCTGACGTGCTCGCCGCGCAGTTCGTCGCGGCGGGCGTCCTGCTCGGCGCGGCGGGCCTCAAGCAGCCGGGCGCGCAGGATTGTCCAGGCGACTTCGCGGTTCTTGATCTGCGAGCGCTGGCTGCGGCAGGTGGCAACCAGCCCGGTGGGCAGGTGGGTGACGCGGACGGCGGAGTCGGTCTTGTTGACGTGCTGGCCGCCATGGCCACCGGCGCGGAAGGTGTCGATGCGAACTTCGGCCGGGTCGATGTCGATTTCGACCTCGGTGTCGTCGAGTACCGGGATCACATCGACCCGCGCGAACGAAGTGTGGCGGCGCGCCCCGGAGTCGAACGGCGAGATGCGCACCAGCCGGTGGACGCCGGCCTCCGCGCTGGCGTAGCCGTAGGCGTGCACCCCAGCGATCTGGATGGTGGCACTCTTGATGCCGGCTTCCTCGCCGGGGGATACATCGAGGATCTCGATCTTGTAGCCGCGCTTCTCGGCCCAACGGAGATACATCCGCTGCAACATCTCGGCCCAGTCCTGGGACTCGGTGCCGCCGGCCCCGGCCTGGATGGTTAGCAGGGCGTCGGAGGAGTCGTACTCGCCACTGAGCACGAGCTCGAATTCACGATCGTGGAGGTTCGTTTCCAGATCTTTGATACCCGCCTCCACCTCGTCCAGCAAAGAGCGATCGTCGTCGAGCAGGGTGGACAACTCGGCCAGGTCGGCGGCGTCGCTCTCCAGCCCGTCCCAAGTTTCGATTTCGGTGCGCAGGCGGTGGACCGTCTTCATGACGCCGCCGGCGGCGCGCTGGTCGTTCCAGAAGCCTTCGGCGGTGGTCTGTTTCTCGAGTCCTTCTAGTTTCGCCTGCTTGCCGGAGTGGTCAAAGACGCTCCCGGAGGTCGCGGATGCGATCCACGATCTGGTGGGAAATGGTGCGGGCTTCTTTGCTGTCCATCAGGTGTCCTTTGGTGGCCGATTGAGGGAAGGATATCGGAAATCGCTAGCCGCTTCGGGCCCGGCCCTTCTTGCGTTCGCGGCGTTCCTGGGCGCGCCGGGCGCGCCGGTTCAGGCGCGGCGCCTGCCGCTTGCCCTTGGCCGGCTCGGCGGTGGGGATGGCGCCGCCGGAAGTGACGACGCGGCCGCGCTCGGTGGTGAGGACGGTTTCGGCGGCGACGACCGGGCGGGCCTCGAGCCGGAAGAAGCGGCTGACGACATCGTGGTCGAGCGCGCCCTGCATGTCGGTGAACAGCCGGTAGCCTTCGCGGCGAAACGCGACCAGCGGATCCTGCTGGCCGTAGGCGACCAGGCCGATGCCGGTGCGCAGTTCTTCGACGGCGGTCAGGTGCTCGACCCAGAGGTAGTCGAGGATCTGCAGCAGCAGCCAGCGCAGGACCCGGGGGCGGCTCTCGGCTTCGATTTCTTCAAGGCGGGCGGTGAACGTTTCGCGGGCGGTGGCGGTAAGGAGATCGATGATCTCTTCCTGGTCTTTTTCGAGCACGTCCTCCACCGCGACGGTATTGTGCCCGGCCAGCAGGTCGGTAAACGCGGCCAGCGCCGGTTCCAGTTCGTCGGGCTGGCTGATGTCGGTCAGAGCGTGGGCTTCGATGAGGCTGGAAACCTGTGAATCGAGCATCTCGAGGACGGTTTCGACCAGGTTGTCGCCGCTGAGGAAGCGCTCGCGCTGCTCGTAGACGACGGTGCGCTGGCGGTTGATGACGTCGTCGAACTCGACGACGTGCTTGCGGATGTCGAAGTTGTGGCCCTCGACGCGGGTCTGGGCGGACTCGATGGAGCGGGAGACGATCTTGTTCTCGATGGGGACATCGTCGTCCATGCCGAGCCGGTCCATGATGCCGGCGATCCGGTCGGAGCGGAACCGGCGCATCAGCTCGTCTTCCAGCGAGATGAAGAACCGCGAGTCGCCCGGGTCGCCCTGGCGGCCGGAACGGCCGCGGAGCTGGTTGTCGATGCGGCGGGATTCGTGGCGCTCGGTGCCGATGACGTACAGGCCGCCGAGCTCGGGGACGCCCTCGCCGAGCTTGATGTCGGTGCCGCGGCCAGCCATGTTGGTGGCGATGGTGACCGCGCGGGGTTCGCCGGCCAGAGCGACGATGTCGGCCTCCTGGGCGTGGTACTTGGCGTTGAGGACCTGGTGGTCGATCTTGGCGCGGCGCAGCAGCCCGCTGAGATGCTCGGAGGTTTCGATGGACGTAGTCCCGACCAGGACCGGCCGGCCCGGCTCGATGGCCCGCGCGATGTCTTCGACGACGGCGCGGTACTTGGCGGCTTCGTTCTTGTAGATGAAGTCGGAGCGGTCGTCGCGGACCATCGGCCGGTGGGTCGGGACCACATCGACATCGAGCCCATAGATCTTGCGGAGTTCTTCTTCCTCGGTCTTGGCGGTTCCGGTCATGCCGGCGAGCTTTTCGTAGAGGCGGAAGAAGTTCTGGTAGGTGATCGTGGCCAGCGTGCGGGTCTCGCTCTGGATCTGCACGCCCTCTTTGGCCTCGATAGCCTGGTGGAGACCCTCGCCGTAGCGACGGCCGTGCATCATGCGCCCGGTGAACTCGTCGACGATGATGATCTGCGCTCGGGAGTCGCGGTTGTCGATGACGTTGCCGTCTTTGAACAGGACATAGTCTTTGCCGCGCGAGTAGAGCGCGTGGGCGCGCAGCGCCTGCTGGAGGTAGTGCAGCAGCTGGTAGTTGCCCTCGGCGTAGATGTTGTCGATCTTCAGCCGCTGCTCGACCTTGTTGATGCCCTCATCGGTTAGCGAGACGGCACGCTGCTTGAGGTCGATGGTGAAGTCGGTGTCGACCCGGTAGCGGGTGACCAGCTGGGCGAAGGTGCGATAGAGGTCAGCCGATTCCTCGGCGGCGCCGGAGATGATGAGCGGGGTGCGGGCTTCGTCGATGAGGATGTTGTCGACCTCGTCGACGATGGCGTACCAGAGCGGGCGCTGGACGCGGTCCTTGAGGTCCTGGACCATGTTGTCGCGCAGGTAGTCGAAGCCGAATTCGTTGTTGGTGCCATAGGTGATGTCGGCAGCGTAGGCGGCGCGCCGCTCGGTCGGGGCGAGGTCGTGGTAGATGACGCCGACTTCCATCCCGAGCGTCTCGAAAACCGGGCCCATCCAGTCGCGGTCGCGGCGGGCCAGGTAGTCGTTGACGGTAATGAGGTGGACGCCGCGCCCGACGAGGGCGTTGAGGTAGGCGGCCAGCGGGGCGGCGTAGGTCTTGCCTTCGCCGGTCTTCATCTCGGCGACGTGGCCGCGATGGAGCACCACTCCACCCATGATCTGGACGTCGAACTGGCGGTCGCCGATGGTGCGGATGGTGGCCTCGCGGACGGCGGCGAAGGCCTCGGGAAGGAGGTCGTCGAGCGCTTCGCCGGTTTCCAGACGCCGCCGGAACGCGACCGTCTGGCCACGCAGGTCATCGTCGGAAAGGGCCTGCATGGCGGGCTCGTGGCCGGCGACGGCTTCCACGATCGGGGTGAGCCGTCGGGCCAACTTTTCGGGGGTGTCTTCCCCGATTTTCTTGATCCAGCCTAGTACCACGGGCGCTCAGGTCGATTGGGACGGTCGCTCGCCCGCGGACAGGGCGACGCGACGTTCAATATTCATTATATGACCCCGCAGGGTGGATTCCGCGGCGGTCGGGCTAGAGGGTGGCCGAGGAGCCGCGGTCGGGCAGAAAGACGCCCTGGTTGCGCAGGAAGACGAGGTCCATCTCGCCAACCGCGCCGTTGCGGTGCTTGGCGATTTCGGCCTTCATGCGCAGCGGACCGGAGTGCTGGATATCGGATGCCTCGGCGTAGAGGAACATGACGATGTCGGCGTCTTGCTCGATCGAGCCGCTTTCGCGTAGATCGGAGAGGCGCGGCTTCTGGTCCGAGCGGGAGTCGATGGCCCGGGACAGCTGCGCGCCGGCGATGACCGGGATCTCCAACTCGCGCGCAATCGCTTTGAGCGAACGGGTGATTTCGGAAATCTCCTGGACCCGGTTCTCCCGGTGCCCGGGGGCGTGCATCAGCTGGAGATAGTCGATGACAACCAGCCCGACGTTGTGCTCGGCCTGCAGCCGACGGCACTTGGCGCGCAGCTGGATGACGTTGAGCGAGGGGGAGTCGTCGATGAAGATCGGGCACTCGGACAGCTCGCCAACCGCGGCGCTGACCTTCTGGAAGTCGCCATCAGTGAGCCGGGCGTCACGCAGGAGGCTGGAGTCGATGCCGCCCTGCATGCTGATGAGCCGCTGGCAGAGCTGATCGGGCGCGACCTCGAGCGTGAAAATGACGACCGGGACCTTATTCTTGAGGGCGGCGTTCCAGGCGATGTTGAGCATGAAGGTGGTCTTGCCGACTCCGGTGCGGGCGGCGACGATGACCAGATTCGAGCGCTGGAAGCCGCCGAGCATCTCGTCGAGGCGCGGGAAGCCGGTAGGCACGCCGCTGAGCATGTCAGGGCGCTCGTGACGGAAGTGCAGCTGGTCGACGTACTCGGTCAGCACTTTCCGCAGGGTGATGTGTTGGCCGGTTTCAAGGTCGTGGCTGATGCCGAAGACGATGCTTTCGGCCCCGTCGAGGATGTCGCGCCATTCCGATTCGGAACTGTAGGCGAGGCTCGAGATCTCGCCGGCGCCGACGATGAGCCGCCGCAACACCGCGGCGCGCTTGACGATGTTGGCATAGTGCTCGAGGTGGAACGGGGTGGGGACATCGTTGGCGAGCGAACTGACAAAGGCTTCGCCGCCGACATCCTCCAGGGAGCTGTGGCGATCGAGCTCTTCGCAGACGGTAACGATGTCGGCGGGCTCGCTGCGGGCATAGAGATCGCTGATGGCAGTGAAGATCAGCTGGTGAGGGCGGCGGTAGAAATCCTGCGGCTTGAGCGAGTCGGCGATGCGGACCAGCCCCTCGGGGTCGATCAGCAGGCTGCCCAGGGTGGTGCGCTCGGCTTCGATGTTCTGCGGGGGAAGGCGATCCTCAGTCAAGTCGACGTGCCACCCGGTTAGAGCTCTTCGGGAGCGGCGGTGTCCTCTTCGTCGACGATTTCGGCGTCGTCCTCGCCACCGAGCGCGGCTTCCGCGGCCTCGGCCGCGGCGGCTTCTTCGGCGGCCAACCGCTCGGCCTCGGCGGCGGCGGCGGCTTCGGCGGCCTGGGCGGCGGCGTATTCCTCGGCGTCGACGACGTCGACGGTGATCGAGGCTTCCAGTCCGCGGGTGATGCGCACCGGCAGCACGATCATGCCGAGGTTGCGCAGCGGCTGGTCGATTTCGATCTTGTGGCGGTCGATTTCTAGCTCGAGCTGCTCGAGGATGGCGTCGGCGATCTGCTGGTTGGTAATCTGGCCGTGGATGCGGTTGTCGCCGCCGACCGCCGCCGGGATGACCACCACCGCGCCCTGCAACCCGCGAGCCAGGACTTCGGCTTCGATCTGCTCCTGGATCTCGCGGTTGCGCTCGAGCTTCTGTTGAAACTCGACGCTGCGCATGATGCTCGGGGAGGCCAGGCTGGCGAGGCTCTGGGGGATCAGGAAGTTGCGGGCGTAGCCGTCGGCGACCTCGGCGAGATCACCGATGCGGCCGACATTCTTGACGTTGGCGAGTAGGACTACTTTCATTCTCTCAATTCGCTAGCGGTGGCCGCCACCGGTGGGGTGGCTCGGGGTGGTTTCGTGCGGACGAGCTCCGGAGAGCTAGAGCGACTGCTTGATGATGTTGGCCAGGAAGTCCTGGTTCTTTTTGGTCTTGCGGAGCTGGTCCATCATCAATTCGATGGCATCGTCGTCGCCGACGGCCCCCAGCATCCTCCGCAGCAACCAATTGACGCGGGTTTCCTCCTCGTCGAGGAGCAACTCCACCCGGCGGGTGCCCGATTTTAGGACATCGACGGCGGGAAAGGTACCGCGCTCGGCGAGACGGCGATTCAGTATCAGCTCCCAGTTGCCGGTGCCTTTGAATTCTTCGTAGATGACTTCGTCCTGGCGGCTGCCGGTGTCGATGAGGCAGGAGGCGAGCACGGTGAGGCTGCCGCCGTCTTCGATGTTGCGCCCGGAGCCGAAGAAACGCTTTGGCGGCACGAGCGCACCGGGGTCGATGCCACCGGTGAGGGTCTTGCCGCTGGCCGGCACGGTGAGGTTGTAGGCCCGCGCGAGCCGGGTGATGCTGTCCAGGAAGACCATTACATCGCGTCCGCCCTCGACCAGCCGCCGGGCGCGCTCGATGGTGAGCTCGGCGACCCGGCAGTGGCTCTCGGGCGATTCGTCGAAGGTGGAACTGATGACTTCGGCGCCCAGCGCGCGCTCCCAGTCGGTGACTTCCTCCGGCCGTTCACCAATTAGCGCGATGATGACGTGGAGGTCGTCGTAGTTCTCGAGCATGGCCGACGCGGCGCGCTTCATCAGCTCGGTCTTGCCGGCCTTGGGCGGCGATACGATCAGCCCGCGCTGGCCGCGACCGATCGGCGCCACCAGGTCGACGATGCGGGTGGTCATTTCCTCGGGGTCGTTCTCCAGAACCAGCTGGTCCTCGGGGAAGATGGGTGTCATCCGCTGGAAGTGGGGTCGCCGGCTGGCGTAATCGGGATCGCGATCGTTGACCGCCACCACCCGGACCAGACCGCGGAACTTCTCGCTTTCCTTGGGGCGGCGAATCTGGCCGGTGACGGCGTCGCCGGTGCGCAGTCCGAACTTGCGAATCTGGGTCTGCGATACGTAGATGTCGAGCCGGCTGGGGTTCCAGTGGTCGTCGCGCCGCAGGAAGCCGTAGCCTTCGTTGACGTTCTCCAGGATGCCGACTTCGAGGGCATTGGCCTGGCGATCGTCGCTTGTCCGGATCAGCCGGTCGATGAGCTCTTCGCGGCTGTAGCGCTCGTAATTGTCAATCTCCATGCTCTTGGCCATGACGTGGAGATCGCGGATCTCGCGACTCCGCAGCTCACGGGGCGTGAACATGCCGTTGAGGGCATCGTCTACCGGGTTCTGGAGGGCGACTGCCGGCTGGTGCCGATCGTACTGGCGTTGCTGATTGGATCGTGGGCGGGACTGCCGACGTCGACTGCTCAAAGGGGTTTCTCCTCGATTGGGAGTTGGCGGACGGGACGGTCGGTCCGGCGGGACCAGAGATGGGTGGGGATGGGGTTCGAGATGGTTGCTGGCCTCGATACAGGGTTATGGCCGGGTCATGAGGACGCGATCGTCTCCGGGAAGTCCTGCCCGGAAATCCGGCAAGTTCGGTGGTGCGCTCCTGGCGAGCGGTTCCTGGTCTCGAGGGCGATGGTCTGCATCTGGCAGTCATCGCGCACCACGGATGTCGATTTCCACACGCGTCCACGACGAAGCGGTTTGCTTGTGGTGGCGGATCTCTAGAGGCTCGTGGTGAGAAACCGGGGCAGACGCCCGAACAGGCGCACCGAAGGTAAAGCTATCACGGGTTTTGTGGCCCGTCAAGAATCCCCCGGCCACCGAATCGCCGGGGTGACGGGGAGTATTGGTGAAGCCGATGGGGAGGGTCTAGCCTGTAATAGATATGAATGCGCGAACCAGAGATGCGGCGGCGGGCGGCATCGGAATCCTGGGCGGGTCGTTCGACCCGATTCACCGGGGCCACCTGGCAATCGCGGCCGACGTGGCGGAGGCCTATGCGCTGGCGCGCGTCCTGTTTGTCCCGGCCCGCCGCTCGCCACTGCGCGGCGCGCCGGCGGTGGCGGCTGAAGAGCGCCTGCGGATGTGCGAACTGGCGACCGCCTACAACCCGCGTTTCGAGGTGTCCGGGCTGGAACTGGAACGCCCGCCGCCCTCGTACACGCGGGATACGATCGCCGAGGTGCGGAATCGCTATCCGGAGCGGGAGCTGACCATCATCGTCGGCGCGGACCTGGCGGAGGAACTGGAGGAGTGGCGGGCTATCGAGGAGCTGCTGAACGAGGTGCGGATGGTGGTGGTGGAGCGCCCCGGGGCGGCGCCGCGCGACCTGGCGGCGCTAGCGGCGCAATTGGGCGTGGATGCCGGCCAGCTACAAAAGCGACGGCGGGCCGGACCGGAGATCTCTTCGACGGATATCCGGGCGCGGATCGCGGCGGGGCGGCCCTACGCCGACCTGGTGCACCCGGCAGTGGGCCGTCACATCGAGGCTTTGAACCTGTACCGAATTCCCGAAGGCTGACCTCGGCGCTTCATTTCGATGCTAGACTTTGTCGGAGTTATGTAAGGGCGGTTCTTGCCGGGAGCGTGCCATCAGCCTGGAATCGAATGAGTTGGCTCACCAGATCGTCGTTAGGGCGAGCGAACGTAACGCGGCCGATATCAAGCTCCTGGACATTCGTGAACTGACCACGATTGCTGATTTTTTCGTGATCTGCACCGCCACCAGCACCGTCCACGTGCGGGCGCTGGTGGACGAGGTGGTGAACGCGATGCGCGAGGATGCTGATCGTCGCGGGCGGCCCGAAGGGTCGCCGTCGGATGGTTGGATGGTGGTGGATTTCGGCGACGTGCTGGTGCACGTGTTTGTCGAGGAGAAGCGAACCTACTACGCGCTGGAGGAATTCTGGGCGGATGCGCCGGCGCTGGTACATATGCCGTAGGGCGACCGAGGAGAAGGCGAGAGTTGCAGGCTAAGCAAGCACTAATTGCGGTCGGACTGGCCGCCGGAGCCGCCTTTGGCATTGGCTTTGGCATCGGCGTGTTTATCTCCAAGCGGTGGACCCAAGTTTCGGGCTGGGCGCGCTCGTCGTTGCCCGGTTCGTCCGACGCCGACATCAAGTACGGGGCGTTTCGCCAGTAGCACCGGGGCGGGGAGGGTCTGGAGCAGTGGCGGGCGTGGGGCGGTGGAGTGGGGGCGGGTGCGGAGCGGCGGCGCGGCGAGCGCAGGGCGGCTTAGCCGCGTAGATCGACGACCGTAGTGCCGGAACCACCTTCGTGCGGCGGCGCGTCGGCGAACTTCTTCACCAGCGGATGCCCCTGGAGATGACGGCGCACCGCCGCCCGCAGCGCCCCGGTGCCACGGCCGTGGATGAGATGTACGAACTGGCGGCCCTCGAGCATTGCGCGGTCGATGCCTTCTTCGACCGCTTCGGCGGCGCCCTCGGCGCGCAGGCCGTGCAGGTCGATGTCCAGGTACCCCGAACTGGGGATCGGCAACGGCCGGGCGGCTGAGTCGGGGGGACGCGGCGGGGTGGGGTTGGATTCGACGCTCTCGATCTCCTCGGGGGCGACGCGCATGCGCATCGCGCCGGATATGATCTCGATGTCGTGCCCGGCGGAGTCGACCGAGATGACTTCGCCGGAACCGCGTAGGCCGCGCAGGCGGACGCGGTCGCCGGGGCGCACGACCGGCAGGTCGCGCACCGGGTCGGCCTGATCGCCGGGCTCGTAGCCGCTGTCGTCCAGGCTCTCCTGCAATTCACGGCCGGCGCGGACGGCACCGCGGAGATGGTCTCGATCTTCGTCGCGGGCGGCCCGCTCGGTCTCCCGGGCCAGGGACTGCATCTGGCGCAGGAGCGTGCGGGCTTCGCGGCGGGTTTCACGCCAGTGCTCGGCTTCGCGGTCCTCGGCGGCCTCAATCGATTCAGTGGCGCCGGCGCGGGCCTCGCGGGCGGCTTCCAGTTCGGCGGCGGCCTGGCGGCGATCTTCTTCGGCGGCGTCGGTATCGTGGCGCAGGCGCTCCAAGAGTTGCTCGGTGGCTTCGTGCTCGCCGCCGATGAGTTCGCGGGCACGCTCGATAACGCCGGCGCTCAGGCCCAGCCGAGCGGCGATGTCGATGGCGTTGCTGGCCCCTGCCAGGCCCATCCGCAGCACGTAGGTGGGGGAGAGGGTCTCGAGGTCGAACTCGACGCTGGCGTTCTCGATGTTGGCATGCTGGTAGGCGAAGTGTTTTAGCTCGGCGATGTGGGTAGTGGCGACCATCTGCCCGCCGCTGTCGAGCAGCGTCTCGACGATAGCCCGGGCCAGCGCGGCGCCCTCGGCGGGATCGGTGCCGGCGCCGATTTCGTCGGCCAGGACCAGGTCACCTTCCCCCGCCCGGTCGACCATCTCGACCAGGTTGCTCATGTGCGAGGAGAACGTGCTGAGGCTCTGCTCGATGCTCTGTTCGTCGCCGATGTCAGCGAATAGCTGCTCGTAGACGGCGACCCGGGAGCCGTCGGCAGCGGGTATGTGCAACCCGCAGGCGGCCATCAGGTGCAGCAAGCCGACCGTCTTGAGGGCCACGGTCTTACCGCCGGTGTTGGGCCCGGTGATGAGCACCGCGTTGAAACCGTGCGCCGGGCCGAGGGCGATGTCGAGGGGCACGGCCTCGGCGCCGAGCAGCGGATGGCGGGCCTGCAGAAACGTAAACGAACGGTCGGCGGCGACTTCGGGGGCCGTCGCGTCGGTGCTGTGGGCGTAGCGGGCGCGGGCCAGCGCGACGTCAATCTCGGCGGCCACCGACAGGTTGAGTTCGAGGATTTCGACCGACTCGGCGACGTTGGCGGTAAGTTCGGCAAGGACGCGATCGATCTCGTTGCGCTCTTCCAGTTGCAGCCGGTGCCACTCGTTGTTCAATTCGACGACCTCGAGGGGCTCCATGAACACCGTGAGTCCGGTGGCCGAAATGTCGTGGATCACGCCCGGAAACTCGCGGCGGTATTCGTTCTTGATCGGGATCACGAGCCGTCCCGAGCGCTCGGTGTAGATGGCCTCCTGGATGTGGTCGCGACGGCGCTCGGCCTGCAGCACGCGCTCGATGCCGGTGTGGAGGCGCTGCTGCGCTTTGCGGCCCGCCGACCGTACGCGAGCGAGCGCCGGTGAGGCCGAGTCGAGGATCTCGCCGTCGTCGGCGATGCAGCGGGAGATGGCGGCGGCCAGGTGGGGGAGCGGGTCGATCTGGCGCGCGAACTCGGCCAGCCCAGGGGCGACTTCGCTGACGTTGGCCAGCCCGGTGCGCAAACCGGCCGCGCCACGAATGGTGCCGGCGATGGTCAGCAGATCGGCGGCGTCGAGGCGCGATTCGATCCGGGCGGCCTCCAGCCGGGCGCGGATGTCACGGACGGCGCCGACCGTCAGGCTGGGATTGATCTCCAGGGCGTCGCAGGCCTCGCTGACTTCATTGAGCAGCCAGCGGACGGTGTCCGGGTCGGTGGCCGGAACCAGCCGGCGGACCTGCTCGCGACTGAGCGAGAAGGCGGCGTGGTCGGCGACCCTTGCCAGGATCGCCGGGAGCTCGAGGGCGGCCAGTGTGCGGGCGGAGGTGGACATTCCGGAAATGATATCCGTCAAAACCGCCGTGCGGCCCGTGAATCAGCCGCCGAGGACGTCGGTGTCGATCCAGGGCAGCGGATCCAACGGCACGTTGTGGACGCGGATTTCGAAGTGCAGGTGGGGGCCGACCGAGCGGCCGGTGTTTCCGACTAGGCCGATGGTCTGCCCGGCGAAGACCGTCCCGCCGGTCGCGACCTCGATGGCCAAGAGATGCGAATAGGCACTGAAGATGCCCCAGCCGTGATCGAGGATGACCGTATTGCCGTGGATGGGCAGGAACTCCGCGAAGACGACGACACCGTTCTGGGCGGCGTTGACCGCCGCGCCGGTCGGGGCGGCGATGTCGAGGCCGCTGTGGAAGCCAACGACCGAGCCGGGCTGGTAGGTCCGATCCTGGCCGAACGTGGCCGAAACCGCCCCGACCACCGGCCAGAGGAAGCGCCTTTGCCAGATTCGGCGGGCCGAAACGTTGGCGAAGACGGCGGCGAGGGTGGCGTTTTCGGCGGCGATGGTGGCCGGGTCGAGCGTCGATACGAGGTTGTCGGGCAACTGGATGACGGTCGAGTCAAATCCGGACGGCAGGACCGTGAAGCCAGTATTGAGCACGCGACCGGGCGGTTCGCCGGCTACGGCGATGGCCACCGGTACCGGGCCGGGTGGGGTGGTGCGGTCGACCGGAATGAGCAGGGTATCGGCGCCGGCGACGCAGAAACCGGGAATGGTGAGCCCGGCGTAGGCGACGGTCAGGGCGCCGCTGACGCCGGTGACGCGGATCAGGACCTGCCCGCCGGGCGCAACGTCGAGGGCGTCGAGCGCGACGGATTCGGGGGCGCCGCCGAGATCGATCGGCGCGGCGATGGGCGTGGCGGCCGCGGCTGGGACCAGGCCGGCCTCTTTGGCGATGTCGCCGGAGTTGGCGACCGATACCGTGCCGACCGCACCGCCGAGCCCGGCGACAGTGAACACCTGCAGGACCTGCCGTTGCGTCCGCACCGTCTGGAAGGGACCGAAGTCCTGGAAGGAGATCGGGAGCCCGTAGAGATCGCGCCAGTCGCTGCCGGCGAAGACTTCACGGAACAGCGGGTAGGGGTCCAGCAACGCCAGGTGGTTCTGCTCGATCAGCTCAAATTCGGCCGGGATGCGCGGGTCGAGTCCGGCGTCGGCCGGCAGGGCGGCGTGGAGCGGTATCTGGCGGAAACTGAATAAGAACTCGTCGAACCCCAGGGCCTGCAGTTCGTCGAGGGTATTGAAGTAGTTGATACCGTCGCGGGCCGGGTCCCATTGCAGGATGGCCTTCTGGAAGGCCTGGGTGGTGAAGCCGCGGAATTGAAAACGGCCTGAGACCGGGTAGCCGAGCGCGGCAACGCCGCCTTCGGCCTGGAAGGCCTCCCAGAAACGGGCCTGCGCGTCATCGCGGACGACGTAGCCGAGGTCGGTGTCGCCGCCGGTTTCGGAAAAGAACCAGCCGCCGGCGACGGCGAAGTTGGGCGACGGCAGGCAGATGCGCGCGTGGGCCGCGCCCGGCGGCATGAAGCCGGCCAGCAGGCCGGCGATCACCAGTGCGCCGAGCAGGGAGCGGAGGCGGGTTCCGGGCATGATTAGACAGGCCGGGACCGGTGCGGAGGGGGAATCTTCCGGGACGATGGCGAGATCGTGGCTATTGGGCGCCTTCCTTGCGATGGCCGGGCCGCGAGCCGGTTGGGGAATCGGCGGGGCCCGGGTGAGAGTCTGAAGAATAGAACCGCGGGGGATTGTCACACGTTATTGGCCGGATGGCGACGGAGATTTGCCGGACGGGAGGGGGACACCCGGCTAGTGGCCGCACCTACCGGGGGCCGATCTGGAAGTCGATCACGGTGTTGCGGGCCGCCGGCGAGCCGGACGGCGGCGACTGGGCGATGACGACGAGGGGTTGATCCGCTTCGCCGGGGGTCTGCTGGACGATTCCGGGGGCGAGCCCGGCGGCGGCGATGGCCTGCAGGGCCTGGCCCAGGTCGAGCCCGGTGAGATCCGGGACCGTGATGGCGTCGGGCGCGTAGATGCGCAGGACGACCGTTGCGCCGGGTTCGACCGACGAACCGGCGCCGGGCTGCTGGGCCACGACTTCACCGGGCTGGCGGATGACGGGGGCGTCGGTGACCGGTTCGGCGGCGACGTTGAGGCCCAGGTCGGTGATGATGCGGGAGGCGTCTTCTTCAGGCAGGCCGACGACGGAGGGAATCGCCAGGCGGCGGGCGCCGCGGCTGACTTCGATGACGACCTGGGTGCCCTTGGGCAGCACCAGCCCAGGCTCCGGCGACTGGCTGAGGACGATGCCGGCGGGACGGTTCTCGTCGTAGCCGGGCACTTCGACGACCACGAAGCCCAGCTCGGTCAGCGCCTCGCGGGCGTCGAGAGCGGTGCGGTTCTGCACGGCGATGAGAAACGCTTCGGCTTCGCCGCGGGCGACGACGATGGTCAGGGCTGCGCCGCCGCGCACCCGGGCGCCGGACGCCGGCTCCTGGCGAATGACCGAGCCGGGCGCGATGTCGGGCGCGATCTCTTCCGCGACTGTGAGTTCGAGGTCCAGGCGGGCGGCCTCCAACTGCACCTCGGATTGCTGCCGGCCGGTGAAGTCAGGGACCAGCAGCAGGCGGTCCGCCGAGGCGCTGTCGGCGTCGGGCTCCTCGGGGTCGGTGAAGGCGGAGCGGAACTCGGTGAGGATGTCCTCGACCGGCTCGAGGGGATTACCGATGCGCGGCAACAGGGCCAGGAAGGCGATGATGCCGGCGGCGGTGACGAGGGCGATCATCCAGGGTTTCACCCGCGGCGGGCCGACCTCGGTGACCGGCCGGTCGGGCAGCAGACGGCGGGGACGGGTGAGCAAACGGCGGCGCCGCCGCTGCACGGGACGGCGCGCGGCGGGCACGAAGTTGCGGCGGTTGGCGGGGCCAGCGTCGGTGAGTTCACGGGCGAATTCGCGCAGGCCGGGCGGGCGGCGCGAGAGGGAGTCGGCGGTGGCGCGGGCCAGGATCCGCTCGAGTCGGGGCGCGATGGCGGCCCGGGCAACGCCCGCCCGGCGCGCCGGAGGCAAGCCTTCGAGGAGCCGGCGGACCAGGGTGGCGACCGCGAACACGGCCGTGCGCGGGGCGGGCGGGCCGCCGGTATCGGTTTCGGGCGGTATCGCAATCGCCGCCGGGGCGGCGGCCGAGGCGCCGAGCCGGAGCAGCCAGGGGAGCACCGGCAGCAGCCAGGCGTGCAGGATCACCAGGCCTTCGTCGAGGGTCTCGCGCAGCAGGCCGGGCGGGATGGCCGGGACGGCGATGCCGGCCGCCAGCAGGAACTCGGCCGCGCGGGCCGCCTGAACGCCAAGATTGACCGCCCGGGCGGCCGTGTGGGGCCGGATGGCCTCGCCGTCATCGGTCGGGCGGCCGCCACCGGGATCGTCGGCGACGACGACGTAGAGGCTCTCGGAAACCGGGTGGATATCGATGGGCCGCCAGTCGGCGAACGCGGCGCGCGGCCAGCGCTCGGCGGCGGCGGTGACCTCGGCGACCACCGGCGGCTCAAGCTCGGTGAGGTTGAGGACGGCGGCCAGCACGGGGGAGTCGTCCTCGCAGCGGCGGCAGGCGTGGAACTCGACTGGGCCGAGGCTGAAGCGGAATCCGTGGGAGTCGTAGCGATCGGCCAAGGTGGCGAGCGGATCGACGGTGGTTGCCATGGTTATCTAGCCGACGCTGGGGATCTCGACCGGGGCGGCGGCGCCGTTGCCGTCGACGCCATTCATGCGGACCGAGACGAGCTCGGACACCCCGTTGGCAGACATCGATACGCCGAGGATGGAGTCGGCCTCTTCAATGGTACCGGGGTTGTGGGTGATGACGATGAACTGAGTGCGCTGGGCGAAGTCGTGCAGGATGTGGCGAAATCGCTCGGTGTTGGCTTCGTCGAGCGCGGCGTCGACCTCGTCGAGGACGCAGATGGGCCCGGGACGGGCACTGAACATGGCGAAGAGCAGGGCCACCGAGACCAGCGAACGCTCGCCGCCGGAAAGCGCCTCGAGCCGCTGGGCGCGTTTGCCGGGCAGCTTGGCGGTGATCTCAAGGCCGGAGGTGGCCGGGTCTTCAGGATCGGTTAGCTCGAGGCTGGCGTCGCCGCCGCCGAACAGCATCCGGAAGTACTTGCGGAACTCGCTGCGGATGAGGTCGAAGGTGCGCATGAATTCGTCCTGGACGGCGGTCTCCAGCTCGCGGGTGAGCTTGCGCAGTTCTTCGACCGTCTGCTCCATGTCAACGATTTCTTCGCCGAGGGTCTTGAACTGGTTGCTCTCGTCTTCGAACTGCTGCGGGGCCATCGGGTTCACCGGGCCGATGTCGTAGACCAGGCGCTGGAGACGTTCGATCTCGGCTTCGAGCTCGCCGACCGGTCGCGAGTAGCGCCGCGGTTCGAGGTCTTCAACGCCGAGTTCCTGGCGGATGCGGTCGCGGATGTCGGCAATGCGCTGGTCGGCAAATTCGGTGCGGTCGGCGGCGGCGCGGACGGCGTTGTCGATCTCGCCGCGTTCGACCTCGCGGCTGCGCCGCAGGAGGTCGGCCTGACCGCGCGCCATCTCCAGTTCGGAGGCTTCGCGGCGGCGGGTTTCGACGTCCTCGGCGAGGGCTGGGAGTTGCTCACCGATTTCGGCGGATTCGGTTTGGAAAGTTTCGGCTTCGGCGCGGGCGGCCTCGACCCGTGCCCGGGTGGCGGTGATGTCTTCTTCGGCGCGGGCCTGATCGCTGACGGCGGCCTCGGCCAGGGATTGCTGGTTCTGCAGGCGGACGCGGGTGCCCTCCAAGCGCTCACGCTCGATCAGCAGGCACGAACGAAGCTCGGCAATGCCGGATTCGCTGGCGAGTTGCCGGGCGGCGGCGAGCCGGGCTTCGGCGATTTCGACGGCCTCACGGCAGGGTGCGATGCGGGGCTGAGACTCGGCCAGGCCGTGCCGGGCCAACTCCTGGCGATTGGTGATCTCTTCGGCAGTTTCGGCGGTGCGCACGACCAGGGCCTCCCAGAAGGCGAGCTGGCGGTTGGCGAGGTTGAGTTCTTCCTGGGCACTGTGATGCCCGGAACGCGAACCAGCGTCAAAGAGCATGGCGGCTTCCAGGTCCTCGCCGGCGCGTTCCTCTTCGGTGACGGCGCTTTCGAGAGCCTCGCGGGCGATTTGCTCGGTCTCGACGGCGGTGGCTAGCCGGGGCTCGGCGGTGGCGATGGCGGATTCGAGCTCGGCGGCGCGGGCCGCGAAATCGGTGCTGTCTTCTTCGTCGCGGCGGCCGACCAGGACGGAGCCGTCATGGTCGACCAGCTCGCCGTCGCGGGTGACCAGTTGATAGCAGCCGATGTCGCGATCGCCGGTGCGCAGGCCGATGGCGGTGTCGAGGTCGTCGACGACCACGATGGCCTGCAGCAGCGGTGTGAGCGCGTCGTCGTACTCGGGCCTTACCTGGATCAGGCCGTCGAGAGTGCCGACGATGCCGTCATCGTCGGGGGGGCCGCCGCCAAACGGCCAGCGCCACCCGGACGGGCCGGTGATGCCGGCGGCCGGGCGGAAGCGGACGCGGGTGCCGGGCTGGTCGCGCAGAAAGGTGATGGCCGTGCCGAGGTCCTCGATGCGATCGATGACGACATCCTGGAAGAGATCGCCGAGGGCGGCGTCGACGGCGGCGGCGAATTCGGGCGGGATGGTGAGCAGGCCGGTCCGCAGGAGCCCACGCAGGCGCAGCTGATCAGCGTTCTCGAGGAGCGCCAGGATGCCCTGGCGGGTGGCCATCGACTCGGCGCCGGCGGTGGCCACGGCCTGGCTTTCGGCGCGCATAGCTTCGAGGGCGGCGCGCTGCTCGATGGTGTCGGCGCCGGCGCGTTCAAGTTCCGACCGCATCGCGCGGACCCGGGCGGCGGCGCGGTCGCGGACGGTGCGCGCCTCGACCGAACGGGCCTCGGCGTCGTGTACGCGGCGCTCGGCTTCGACCGCCTCCGCTTGCTGGGTGACGACGGCCGCGGCCGAAGTCTGAACATCTTCGGCGGCGTTGGCGGCGGCGTTGTCGTTCTCGGCCTGCCGGGCGGTCAGGGAGCGCTGCGATTCCTGGATGCGGGTGATCTCGCCGGCTAGGTCGGTAGCGACCTTGCGGGCCTCGGCGACCGCGGCTTCCAGTTCGTCGATGCTCTCCTCCGACGCCCCTGCCGGCCCCGCCGCCGAGACTTCGTCTTCGAGTTCCCGGCAGGCAGTTTCGAGCGCGGCGACGTCGGTCTGTAACTGCTCGACAACCGCGACGGCTCCGGCACCGGCTTCGACGGCGGCAGCAAGCCGGGTTTCCAGGTCGGCGAGAGCGCGATCTTCGAATTCGGCGCGCTGCTCGGCCAAGCGGGCCGCGGCGGTGAGCTCGTTAAGGCGGGCGCGCAACTCCTCGTGGGCGGCGACAGCGGCGGCGGTGGTGGCGGCAGCGGCCGCGACCTGCTCGTCGGCGACGGTCGATTCTTCGGGGCCGTCGCGAGCTTCGAATTCCTCAAGCCGGGCCTTCGCCTCGGCGTGGGCGGTGGCAGAGTTTTCGCGCGCGCCGATGGCCAAGGCGAGCCGGTGGGCGAGCAGGGCGCGCGACTTGTCCTGCAGATCGCCGGCCAGCTCGCCGCTGCGCTCCGCGACTTCGGCCTGTTCGCGCAGCAACTCCAGTCGCGGGCCGAGCTCGGAATGCAGATCGTCGAGCCGCTGGAGATTACGCTCGGTGCGGTCGAGACGGCGGCGAGCGTCGTCGCGGCGGGCGTAGTAGCGCGAGACGCCGGCGCCCTCTTCCAGCAGCAGGCGACGGTGCTCGGGCCGCAGGCTGAGCGCGGCGTCGACTTCGCCCTGGCCGATGACCATGCTGCCGCCGAGGGCGATGCCGCCGGAGCGCAGCAGGTCCTGGATGTCCTTGAGCCGGACTGTAGAACCGTTGAGGCGATATTCGTTTTCGCCGGACCGGTAGGCGCGGCGGCTGATGCCGACTTTGTCGAAGTCGATCGGTAGCCAGTTGTCGGAGTTCTCGAACGTCACGGTGACCTGAGCCATGCCGGATCGGGACCGCCCGCTGCTGCCGCCGAAGATCACGTCCTCGGTACGGCTGCCACGCAGCGAGCGCATGCTCTGTTCGCCCATGGCCCAGCGGATGGCGTCGGCGACGTTGCTCTTGCCGGTGCCGTTGGGGCCGATGACGGCGGTGACGCCGGTGCCGAATTCGAGCTTCGTCTTGCGGGCAAAACTCTTGAAGCCATGTATTTCGAGTTCGCGCAGGTACATCTACCCGGACCCCGGTTCGCGGTTGTCGGGGCGGTCGCGGTCGAGTGCCGCCAGGGCGCGCCCGGCGGCGTCCAATTCGGCGCGCTGCACGCTGGTGCCCTGGCCGACCGCCAGGGTCTCGCCGCCGGCGGCCACCTCAACCCGAAACAGGCGGGAGTGGTCGGGACCGGAGGACGCGACCAGGTGGTAGGCGGGCGACGGCCCGCCGGCGCCCTGGGTGAGGTGCTGCAGGCGCGATTTGCTGTCCAGGGCCTCGGGGCTGAACTCGTAGCTTGCGTAGAACTCCTCGAACCAGGGCTCAAGGAACCTCTCGACGGCGGCCAGGCCGCCGTCGACGAAGACGGCCCCGATGACGGCCTCGTAGCTGCGACCGATCACGGTGCCGCGGGAACGGCCGCCGCGCAGGATGTCGCCGGCGCCGGTGCTGACGAAATCGGCCAGGCCGACGGCTTCCGCGCGGCGAGCCAGGGCGCGCAGATTCACCAGCGCGGCGCGGGCGGCGGACAACTCGCCTTCGAGGCGGTCGGGATGGCGGTTGTAGAGGTGGGTGGTGGCCGCCAACTCAAGCGCGGCATCACCCAGGAACTCGAGCCGCTCGTTGGAGTCGGTGGCTTCGAGCTCGGACTCGTTGACCAGCGAGCGATGGACCAGCGCCCGTTCGAGCAAGGCACGGTCGTTGAACACGTAGCCCAGCCGGGCTTCCAGTTCGTCGAGCGAGGCGGCCAGCTTCATGAGCGCTCAGCCCGTGTATGGCCCGGGATCGGCGGCCGACTGGCGCCATGCCAGGACGCCACGATGGGTTCGGAAGGGAGCGCGGAGCGGAGGTGACGGCAGCGACCGAGACCGGCGGGCGACCCGAATCGCGTTCCGGGGAAGACTTCTGGACCTGCCCTGATCGATTCCTCCTGTACGGCGGCGCCGGATCAGGTCTGGCGAACCGCGGCATTCACGCTGGCCGGGTAGACCCCGCTGCACCAATCGGCGTACCTGGGGTGCCTGCC
>JASLPR010000087.1 GCA_030744875.1 Chloroflexota bacterium | reverse complement strand
CTACGACGGGCCGGTGGCGTTCGAGGGCCACCTGAACCTGGCCGACCCGGTGGCGGCGATGGTGAACTCGCTCCGCGTCATGCGGGAGTGCGGCCTGGTCTAGCCCACCCGGTACCGCGCCACCGCCGCCTCGTCGATCTCCATTCCCAGCCCCACCCCCTCCGGCAGCGACACCCGGCTCGCGGCATCGATCACCGGCCAGTTGGTGACGATCTCGGTGCGCAGCGGATTCGGATTCTGGTCCATCTCGAAGAACATGGCACCTGGCAGCGACGCCAGCAGGTGCAGATTCGCGAAGCCCGACACGGCCCCGGCGAAGTTGTGCGGCGCCATCGGTAGGTTCCAGGCCGAAGCGAAGGCCGCGATCCGGCGACATTCTGTGATCCCCCCGGCCCAGACCGTATCGGCCTGCACGATATCCACCGCCCCCGCCTCGATCAGGGCCTTGAAGCCCCAGCGGCTGGTCTCGGTCTCGTACCCGGCCACCGGCATCGAAATCGACTCGCGCACGAACCGCGCTCCGGCCAGGTCGTCGGTCGGGACCGGCTCCTCGTACCAGAAGATGTCCTGGTCCTCGACCGCCCGGGCGAACCGGATCGCTTCCCGGGGACCGTACTGGTTGTTGGCGTCGATCATCAGGTCCGCGTCCGGACCCAGCCCGGCACGCACCGCCCGCACCCGTTCCACATCTTCATTGAAATCCGCCCCGGCGATCTTCATCTTCCCCGCCCGGTAGCCCAGTTCGCGATAGCCGGCGAACTCCGCCCCAACCTCAGCCACGTCTTTATCGGGCATGTAGAACCCGCCGCTGGCGTAAGCCGGCATGGTCCGGGCGTTCCCGCCCAGCAGCAGGTACAGCGGCGCGCCCAGCGTCTTGCCCAGCGCGTCCCACAGCGCGATGTCCGCCCCCGAAATCGCGGCCAGCATCGCCCCGCGGCGTCCCAGTTGGATCGTCCCCTGGTACATCTGCACCCAGAGGTGCTCGATCATCCGCGGGTCCTCACCAATCAGCAGCGGCGCCAGTTGCGTCTCGATGATGGTCTTGACCGTCTGCTCCGCGCCGCCAAACGCCCCGGCCTCACCGATACCTTCGACACCGTCGCTGGTCCGCACCCGCACCAGCACGATGATCCGCGCCCCGATATCGATCTGCGCGTCGGCCATCGGCCGGTCCAGGTCATAGCGCAGTATCTCGGCTGTCACCGATTCGATCTTCACCGGGTCCCTCCCGAAAGGTCCGCCAGCCCGGCGGGCTGAGCCGCGCCAGCATAGCCCGTCACGGGCACGTCGTCCCGGCCTCGTCCCGGCCCGTCCACGGGAATATAAGTTCCGGCCGGTCACGGCCTCCCTCGCCCGGGCCCCTAGCCCACCCGGGTGCGCACCTCGATCCGCGTGGCCGTCAGTTCCAGCCCCGCTCCCCGCAGCCCCGCCATCAGCCGTTCCGCCGCCAGCGACACCTTCTGCGCCCATATGCTGTCGGTTGTCTCGATAACCAGCACGTCCTCGCGCAGCGCCAGCGCCCGGCAGTTCTGCGCCGCCTCTTCGCCCAGGATTTCGGCAAGCACCCGCGGGGTGGCGTCCAGCAGGTCCGCCCGCGCCAGGCCCTTCTTCACGTAAGGATCGGCCACCAGGTCGGCCACCAGGGCATCCAGCGTCCGTTCGCGCCTGGAAAAGGCGTCCGCCGCCTGCGGGTCCTCGTAGGGGTCGTATTTCTTGCGCCGGCGGCGGGCCATCGCGCTCAGCCCTCCCGGTCCGCGTGCCCGGCGCGCACCCGCAGCACCGCCGCGTCGCTCCGAAAGGTCTCCGGCACCTGGGCGTCATCGGCAGCCGTCACCAGCACCTGGGCGCCCTTCGGCATCCGCGCGATCACCGCTTCGCGGTGCTCCGAGTCCAGTTCCGAGAAGATGTCATCCAGCAGCAGCACCGGGCTCTCGCCAGCCACCCCACCCAGCCATTCCATCTCCGCCAAGCGCAGGCTCAGCACCACCAGACGTTGTTGCCCGCGCGAAGCAAAGGCCGCCGCCGGCTGCCCGTCCACCAGCATCTCTAGGTCGTCGCGGTGCGGGCCCACCATGGTCTGCCCGCGCTGGATTTCGCGCGTCCGCATGTTAGCCAGCAAGTCCAACGGCAGCCCCCCGTCCTCCCCCGCGCCGACCAGCCTGTATTCGACCCGCAGCGACTCGCCCGCTCCGGCCAGCTCCTCGTAGGCCGCCGCTCCCGAATCGTTCAGCGCGCCCACGAACTGCTGCCGGGTGGCCACGATCCGCCCGCCCAGCTCCACCAATTTGCCGTCCCAGAACTCCAATCCGGCCGCGTCGTCGTCGCGCTCGCGCAGTTCGCGCAGCAGGGCGTTGCGTTGCGACAGCACCCGGCCATAGTCCACCAGGTCGCGCACGTAGTTGCGGTCAACCTGCGAAATCGCCACATCCAGGAAGCGCCGCCGCTCCGCCGGGGCGCCGCCGAGCAGGTCGATGTCATCCGGCGAGAAGTGCACCGCGTTCAGCTGCCCCAGCAGTTCCGAGGCCCGCCGCGGCTTGCCGTCCACCACCACCCGCCGCGAGGCTCGCCGGCCCGGACCGCCGTCCTCGGTCGGGTTCAGCGCGAACACCAGTTCCAGCCGGGTGGCCCGGTCGCTGGCCGCGACTTCGGCGCGGATGCGCGCGAAGGGCCGCGGCGCTCCGTCGACCGTGCGAATCAACTCCGCCAGCGTGCGATGCGACCTTCCCCGCCCCGAAGCCAGCGCCAGCAGCGCCTCCAGCAGGTTCGACTTACCCTGGGCGTTGCGTCCCAGCACCAGCAGCGGCCCGGCCGGCAGGTCTAGTTCGAGCGCGGCGAAATTGCGAAAATCCACCAGCTCCAGCCGCCGGCAGTACACCGCCCGGGCCGCTCAGCGCCGGCGGCCGCGAACGACCACGTAGACCCCAAAGCCCAGGCCCAGGATCAGCGCCACCGCCCCGGTCAGCACGTACATGGCGGCCACCAGCCACGACATCACGCCCCAGAAGACGGCCGTCACCGTGATCAGCGCCACGAACAGCAGCAGCAGTCCCAGCAAGGCCAGCTTCACCTTCCGAATCGCCGCGTCCAACCGTCACCGCCCGTTCTTGCTAATGTCTATCCAGCAATCAGCGTCAGGAGAATCGTTCATGGTCGGCACCCGGATCGTCACCGACAGCACCGCGGGCCTTCCCGCGGACCTCGTTCAAGAACTCAACATAACCGTCGTGCCGCTCATCGTGCGCTTCGGATCCGAGGCCCTGCACGAAGGCACCGAGATCACGAACGCGGAATTCTATCACCGCCTCACCGTCGATCCCGACCATCCCTCCACCTCCCAACCCAGCCCCGGCGAGTTCATCACCGCCTACCAATCGATCGCCGACGACGCCGATGACATCATCTCCATCCACATCACCTCCGAACTCTCCGGCACCTTCGATTCCGCCACCAGCGCCGGCGCCAGCGACGAGGTCGCGGTCCCGGTGCACGTGGTCGACAGCCGCTCCGCCAGCATCGGGCTGGGCTTCTTGGCGGTCCTGGCCGCCGAGCGCGCCCGCGACGGCGTCTCGGTCCCCGAAATTCTCCAGGAGCTCGACGCCTGGATTCAGCGCGGTCGCATCTGTTTCCTCCTCGACACCCTGGAATTCCTGCATCGCGGCGGCCGCATCGGCGCCGCCCAGGCCTTCCTGGGTTCGCTGCTGCGAGTCAAGCCCGTCCTTCACGTAGTCAACGGAGTCATCGAGCCGCTCGACCGCGCCCGCTCCCCGCGCAAGGCCATCGACCGCATCGTCCGTTATATCCGCGAAGAAGCCGACGACGGCCCCCTGCCCTACGCCGGCCTGCTCTTCTCCACCGACCGGGAGATGGCTGACCGCCTCCGCGAGCGCATCGACGCCGAGTTCGAGGTCGGACGCTGGTTCGTGGCCGAGATCGGCGCCGTTATCGGCGCCCACGTCGGACCCAGCGCCATCGGCGTCGCCTTCCCCGCCCGCGAGACGTAGTCCGCCGGCCACCCCAAACGGGGCTCTCGTCCGCTGCCTAGCCGTCCTCCGTAAACCGCGGATCGCGCTGCAGCGCCCGCTCGATCTGCTCCAGCGCCGTCGCCACGTCCGCCGCCGGGTGCAGCTGCACCCGTTTCAGGTGCATCAACTCGTCCGGGAAGTGCAAGCGCCCGATCGCCGTCGTCACCGCCGCCCGGTAGCCGGAATCGCGCACCAGCGCCTCCACCGCGTCGTTCACCGCTCCGTAGGGGTAGGCGAAGTAGTCGCGCCCGCCAAACTCCAGCAGCGCGTCCCGCGAGTCCACCGTCTCCGCCTGCGCCGCGCCCACATCACCGGCCAGCACCCGCGGTAGGTCGGCGTGATTGAGGCTGTGCGACTGCACGCTCATCCCGGCGTCCACCAGTTCCTGGAAGCCTTCCCGATCCAAGTGCCCCGGTTCCTTTTCGTCAAAGCCCGGCATCACGAAGAAAGTCGCCGGTATCCGGTAGCGCTTCAGCACCGGCAGCGCCACCCGCACGTGGCTCTCCCAGCCGTCGTCGAAGGTGAACACTATCGGCTTCTCGGGCAGGTCCGCCCGGCCCTGCAGCGCCCGCACCAGACGCGCCAGCGGAATCGGCTCGAAGCCGGCCTCCAGCAGGCCGATCACCTGGCCCTCGAACAGCGCCCCTTCCAGGACCTGGTGGTAGTAGAGGATCGGCACGTCCAAGCCGGTGGTCGGGTCCGGGTAGCCGGCAAATACCGGCCCGTACTCGAGTTCATCGCGCCGCGCCGCCGGCAGGTCCAGGTACTCCCTCCCCACGTCGGCGGCCACGATCGCGTTGCCGCCATCGGCCAGCGCCCGCGTCTCCAGCCGGCCGCGGGCGAACCACTGCACCACCCCACTCGCCACCGGCATCGCCTCGGCGATCGGCGCCCCAAACCGCTCCCATCCACCGCGCTCGTGCCAGAAGTCAAAGAACTCCGGCGCCAGGGTGTGCCCGGTCGCGGCGAAATACGTGGCGTCGTCCGCTCCCGGCAGGTAGGCCAGCGGCGCGAACTCCGCCCGGTCCACCTGGCCGGTCGCCTCGGCCAGCAACGTACCCAGCTCGGCCACCACCACCCGCCCGAAGGGCGCCGCCGAATGGCGCCCCGCCCGGTCCAGCCGCCCGCGACTGAAGAATTGCACCAGGCTGTCGCCCACGTAGCCCGGGTTTGAGATCGCCGGCCCCAGCGAGACCTCGCCGCCGAGCCGGGCATATTCAGCCATGAATTCGATTGCCACCGGCGGGGTGACTTCGGTCGCCTCCACGGCGGCCCGCGCCGGCAGGATCGGGGTAGCTGCCAAGACCAGGGCCAGCGCCACCAGCAGTACTCGCCCGACACGGCGCCCGCGCGCCACCGAGCCACGCCGCCTCCCTTGCATCAAGGCGCATCCCGTCCCATGCGACCAGCCCACTCCGGCCTCAACCCCACCCCAAACCAGCCCCTACTGAACCACGTCCCCCTCCACCGGATCCACGTCCACCCCCTGCTTCCGCACCCAGTCGATCGCGGCGTCGATGTCTTCCTGCTCCCCGTCGAGCTGCAATATCACCCAGCCATGGTGATCCTGCACGTCCGCCCGGCGAATATTGCTCACCAGGTCGAACCGCTTCGAGATCGTGTCAATGATCGGCAGACCGACCTTCTCGGCGGTGTATGAAAACTTCATCCGAGCCCGTGCCATTGCGTCCTCCTATGGGTCTGATTCTAGCGGATCGGACTCCGGGCTTCGGGCCAGCAGCGCCAGCGCCCCGAACACCGCCAGCAGCCCTAGGTTGCGCAACGACATAGCCGTGACCGACGCCGCGTAGAGCCCGCCGAAGAGATTCTCGTAGGCTGGCAGTGGCAGGGAGATCAACGCCAGCCCGGCCCCCAGCAACCCGCCTGCGATCAGCCTTCTTCGGCCGTTCCGCGGCCAGCTCCACCCCGCCCCCAGCCACGCCAACGCCGGCAGCAGCCAGAGTGCGTAGTGCGGCCAGGCCACGCCCGCTATCAGCAACACGGCCGCCGTCGCCACGCCGAACTCCAAGGCTCGCGACCGGCGCGCGCGCAGCGCCGGCCCGGTCAGCAGCAGCACCGCCGCCGCCGCGAAATAGCCCAATGAAGTCGCCAGCGGCATCGCCGGCAGGGTCCCCCAGTACACCTGCGCCTGCGAGGTTCCGAGTGCGTAGCGGCTCACCAATCCCGGCAGCGCCAGATTGTCCCACAGCCCGGTGCCGGCCAGCAGATCCGGCAACCGCTCGGCCAGGTAGTAGTTCCAGGTTTCCGTGCCAACTAGCAGAAGGGAAACCGCCAGGGCCGCCAGCCCGCCGGCCGCCAGCCCGCCGACCGCCCGCCACTCGCGTCGCCACAGGAAATACAACACCAGCAGCGCCGGGGCTAGCTTGAACCCGGCCGCCACTCCCACCGCCGCTCCCGCAACGAATCCCATCCCGCGCCACCCGGCCAGCACCGCCGCACTCAGCAGCAGCGCCACCACCACATCCACCTGCCCCAGCCGCAGCGTCGCCGCCAGCGGCTCAAACGCCACCGCCAGCGCCAGCACAAACGCCAGCCAGCGCCAAGGCCGCGCCGGCCGCGCGATCGCCCACAGCACCAGGCCGGTCAGCAGCAGCAGCGCCTGGTTCACCCACAGGAACGCCACTCGCGCCGCGTCAAAGCCCATCCCGGTGAAGAGGTAGAAATAGCTCATCGCCGTCGGCGGATTCGTCACCACGGCCCAGGTCTCGGTGCCCACGTAGGGGATCCCCTCGCGACCGGCCACCGCCAGCGCCACCGCGTTGTCATACGGATTCAGTCCTTCGCCCAGAGCCAGCGCGGCCACGTAATTCACCCGGAAATCCGAGGGCGTTTCGATCGCCAGCACGTCCAGCACATTCATTCTTATGTAAAGTCCCGCCAGCACCACCACGGCAACTATCCAGAGCGCGTCACTTCCGGCGGGTTCTTCCGAATCCGGCTGCTCGCCCCCCGCCCCGTCCCACCACCACAGCAACAACCGCCCGACCACCAACACCACGAACTTCAGCTCCAGGTAGCCCTGCAGGTCCGGTTCCACGATCAGGCCGCCGGGCAGCAGGTCAGCGCTCAGCAGGTGATTCGTCGTCTCGTCCAGGTAGGCAAATCCGAGCACCAGCCAGGCGTCGGCCAGCAGCAGCAGCGGCAGACCCGACCGCCACCAACTCTCCCGGGTGGTAACTCCCCGCCAGCACTCCACCGCCAGCCAGACTGCGGCAATGAGCAACGTCGCCACCACGAACGCCAGCAGCCAGTCCCGCCCCGGCCAGAACAGCAGCGTCCGCCCGACGATCAGCGTCGCCAGCGCCGCGCCGGTCGCCGGCACGCTCAGCCAGCCCAGCACCGCCCCGATCCGTTCCAGCCGCCGCCTAGCCAGCATCCGCCGCCTCCGACACGACCTGTTCCGTCACCACCATCCGTTCGACTTCCACGCCTCCGCGCCCCAGCCGCCGCAGCTGGTCCACCCCCAGCCACAGCAGCGCCGCCGTCCGCGCCAGCACGATCGCCCACAGCACCGCCTGCGATTCACTCCACCACACGAAATATCCCGGATTCTCCAGAATCGCCAGCAGCGAGAAGCCGGTGGCGATCGCAAAGCCCTTCCCGCCCGGGTAGGCCAGCAGGATCAGCGGCAGGAACCACAGCGTGAACTGCGGACTCCAGCCCTTCAGGTAGATTGCGAAGATCGCCAGCACCACGATCGCCAGGCGCACCACCGCCAGCGCCCCACTCACCGGCCGCACCCGCACAAACACATACGCATAGGCCAGCAGCAGCAGCGCCGCCAGCAGCGCCGTCGCCGCGACCGGCAGCGGGACTCCCCGGGCGAATTCGGTCGCCGTGTCGGTCACCGTGCGCTGGCGGTGCACCCAGCCGAACGAGTAGTAGCCCCCGGCCAGCGCCCACAGGCTTTCCCAGGGCGGCCGCAAAATCATGTTCTGGTACGAGGCCACAAAGAACCGCGGGCCGGCCACCAGCAGCGGCAGCGCCACCAGCAGCGCCGTCCCGGCAAACGTCGCCAACTCGCGCCAGCCATCGCGCAGCCGTCGCGTCCGCAGCAGCACCAGCACCAGCACCGCCGGGAACACCTTGGCCATGAAGCCAAACGCCAGCAGCGCCGCCGCCGTGTGCCTTCGATCGCGAATCACCAGGTACAGCCCGCCCATGGCGAAGAACAGCGGCAAAGCCTCGAAATAGCGCCGTCCCGCCCACATCGGCAAGAAAAGCAGCGTATACAGCGTCGCCACCCGGTAGGCCGTCGCCCGGCCGTGGGCGCGCTCGGCGATCAGGTAGGTAAACAGCAGCACCCCGGCCTCGAACCCCAACAAGAGCAACCCCAGCGCCACGTCAAAGCGCTCGTAGCCGCCCGCCGCCCCGCCGGCTAGTTGCCGCGCCAGCGCCGCCAGCCACGGGAGCAGCGGCGGGTACTCCAGCCAGTAATCCACATAAGGCAGCAGCCCGCCGTCGCCCAGTTGCGCGCGCTGCGCGTAGGCTCCAAAGTCCGACCCGCGTTCCCACAGACCCCACGGTGTCACCAGCAGGAGCAGCGGCAACCGCAGCGCCAGGAACTGCAGCAGCGCCACCACCGGCGAAGTCCCGAAATCCCCACCCCGCCCCATTCCGGCCAACCCGTCGCCCGGGCCATCGATCCGCGCCGTCACCGCCAGCACCGCCCAGAATCCGGCTACGGCCACCGGAACCAGCCACAGCCAACCCACGCCGGCGGTCTCAACCACCCGATGGTTCACATCGTCCGAGATATAAATCGCCGCCAGCAGCGGCCAGAAGAACAAGAGCGGTAGCAACGGCCGGGCCGCCGCGCCCATCGCCCGCGACGGCGGGATCCGCGCGAAGAACGACATCGCCAGCGTCACCAGCAGCCACGCCGCCAGCATCGCCGCCGTCCCCAGCGCCGCCGCCAGCAGCCAGTCCGCGCCGGCCTCCCAGGGGTAGGCCCGACCCTGGCGCCACGTCGCCGCCAGCGCCCCCGCGCCCAGCGCCGCCGCCGGGACTATCAGGAGATAGCCGCGCCCGCCTTTGTTGCCATTTGTTTGCACCGGCCCAGACTACTGTCCACGACCGTTTTTTTCTGGATGACTGCCGCAGTTGCGTTTTCCGCAGCGCCGCCGCAAGCTATCGGCCCACGCCATCCCCGATGGCTTTCTTTCTGAATCGTTGCCGCAAGTTGTCGTTCCGCATCGGCAGGGAGTCCTCCTCATGACCACCGAAACCAGACCCAACATCCTCTGGTACTGCACCGATCAGCAGCGATACGACACTATCGGCGCCCTGGGCAATCCCCACGTGCACACCAAAGCCGTCGATGCCCTAGTCGCTCGCGGCGTCGCCTTCACCCACGCCTACACCCAGAACCCCATCTGCACCCCCAGCCGCGCCAGTTTCCTCACCGGCATGTACCCCTCAACAGTCCGCGCCAACGGCAACGGCATCGCCTACATGCCCGAGGACTACCCCCTGGTAACAAAGTTGCTGGCCGATTCCGGCTACGACTGCGGCCTAGTCGGCAAGCTGCACCTGGCGTCGGCCGAAGCCGGTGTCGAGCCCCGCGCCGAGGACGGTTATCGGTACTTCGCCTACAGCCACGCCCCGCGCGACGACTGGGACGAAGGCCACGCCTACGTCGACTGGCTCAAAGAGCGCGGCCAGGACCTCAAGACCTTGCAGGCCAGCGACGACAATGTCCCCGCCGAGTATCACCAAACCACCTGGGCCACCGATGCCTGCATCGAATTCCTGGACCAGTCGCGCAACGGCCCCTGGCTGCTCAGCGTCAACCCCTACTACCCGCACCCGCCGTTCGATCCGCCGCGGGAGTACTTCGAGCGCTTCGATCCCGACGCGCTCCCGGGCCCGCTGTTCCGCGAGTCCGACCTCGAGATCCAGTGCAAATTGGCCGACTCCGGGGTTGACTTCCAGAACTACCCCAGCACGCCGGAGAAGATGAACGTCAACGTCATCCAGGCGCAGTACTACGCCATGATCGAGCTCATCGACGACCAGTTCCAGCGCCTCCTCGACGCCATGGAAGAGCGCGGCGAACTGGCGAACACGCTGGTCATCTTCACCAGCGACCACGGCGAATCGCTCGGCGATCACGGCCTGGTTGAAAAAGGCTGCCGGTTCATGGAGGGCATGGTCCGCGTGCCGCTGGTCTTTGCCCTGCCCGGCACGGTGGCGGCCGACCGCCGCAGCGACGCGCTCGTAGAACTCACCGACATCGCCCCGACCCTCCTCGAGATTGCCGGTCTGACGGTCCCCGAATCCATGCACGGCATATCGCTGTTGCCGATCCTGACCGACGACGACCCGCCCGAGCATCACCGCGACTACGTCCGGTCCGAGTACCGCGCCGCCATCGCCGATCTCGGCGACGACACCTTCGCCAGCATGATCTGCGACGGCCGCTGGAAGCTGAACGTCTACCACGGCCACGGGCTCGGAGAGCTTTACGACCTGGTCAACGACCCGGACGAGTTCACCAATCTATGGGACGACGCGGCCCACCGCGACCGCAAGCTCGACCTGCTCCTGAAGGTGCTCGACGACACGGTCTTCGCCACCGACTGGGGCCCCGACCGAGTCGGCTGGATCTAGAGCCGCCCGCCCGTTCGATGGACGGCAACCCGGCCCCCCTCCAGCTCTCCCCGGAGGCCATGCGCGACCTCGGCCACGCCGTGGTCGATGACATCGTCGCCCACTTTGCGGAGCTGCCCGACAAGCCGGTCACCAATCGCGCCGGCCGCGCCGCGCTCGACGCCCTGCTTCAAGAGCCGCTGCCCGAGCAGGGCGCCGACCCGCAGGCCGTGTTGCAGACCGTCCGCGAGGCGGTCATGGGCAACATCATGCACCCCGACCATCCGCGTTTCTTCGCCTTCGTGCCCGGGCCCTCCAACTTCGTCGGGGCGATGGGCGACGCCCTGGCCGCCGGATTCAACGTCTTCGCCGGCACCTAGTTCGAGTCGTCCGGCCCGGCGCACATCGAGATGCTCACCATCGACTGGTTGCGCCGGCTCTGCGGCCTACCCGAAGGCGGCGGCGGGCTCTTCGTCAGCGGCGGCTCGCTGGCCAATCTCACGACGCTGGCGGTGGCCCGCGAGCGACTTCCCGAGGACGACTGGCCGCGGGCGGTGCTCTATTGCTCCGACCAGACCCATTCCTCGGTCGACCGCGCGGCGCGCACGTTGGGCATCGTCGGCGGGCGATTCCGCCGGCTCGTCACGGATGCCGGCCAACGCCTCGACCCGCGCCCGCTGACCGAGGCGATAAGGGCCGACCGCGCCGTCGGGCTGCTGCCGCTGGCGGTCATCGCCAACGCCGGCACCACCAACACCGGGGCCGTCGATCCCCTCGTCGAACTGGCAAATCTCTGCGCGAAAGAGGACCTCTGGTTCCACGTCGACGGCGCCTACGCCACGGCGGCCGTCATCAGTTCCCGCGCCGCGCCGCTACTCGCCGGCCTCGACCGCGCCGACTCGCTGGTGCTGGACCCGCACAAGTGGCTCTTCCAGCCCTACGACATCGGCTGCCTGCTGGTCCGCGACGCCGCCCGGCTGGAGTCGGCGTTTGCGATCCTGCCCGAGTACCTGCGCGACATCGCCGCCGCCGCCGGCGAGATCAACTACTGCGACAACGGACTCGAGCTCACCCGTCGTTTTCGGGCGCTGAAGCTCTGGATGTCGTTCAAGGTCTTCGGCCTGGCAGCTTTTCGGGCGGCCATCAAGCGCGGCATCCAGCTGGCGGAGACCGCCGGCGAGATATTGCGGGAGGCGGGCTGCTGGGAGATCACCAGCCCGGCGCAGTTGGCGGTCATCACGTTCCGCCACCGCGCCACGCCGGCCGACCCGGCCGCCGCCGAGGAGTTCCACCGCCACCTGCTCGACGCGGTGGTCGCCAACGACCACAGCCTGGTCACCGGCACGGCGCTTGAGGGCCGGCCGGTGTTGCGTCTTTGCACGGTCAACCCGCGCACCACCGACGCCGACCTGCGCGAATCGCTCGACCGCCTCGGCCGACTCGCCGAAACGCTCTAGCTCACGTGGCCCGAGCTGCGCGCAGCTCGGGATCCAGCAAACAGGAATTCCATCCTCATCCGCTGCTAGAACCAAACAGCCTGTGGCTGCGGCGCAGCGCGAACGCCTCTCGAATCGTCTCCCTTGCGTGACCGAACGCCAGCTTCTCCGGAATCGCGTCCTCGGCAAACCAGCCCACCTCGCCGGTCTCGTCCCCGGCCCGCGGCTCGCCCAGCGGCTCCGCCAGGTACGAGATGGTCAGCACGGTCAGCTTCTCTTCGCCCGGATAGTCATCCAGGGTCATCCCGATCAGGCCGTGAATCTCCACCGCCAGTTCGGCTTCCTCAAGGGCTTCGCGCCGCGCGCCGTCCTCCGGTAGCTCATCCTCTTCCAGGAAGCCGCCCGGAATGTCCCAGTAGCCATGGAACGGCTCGATCGTCCGACGCAGCAGCAGCACTCCCCGGTCGCCGATGATCAGAGTCTCCGCGCACGGTTTCGCGTTGACGTAGAGTTCGCGGCCGCAGTCGGTGCAGCGCAGGTGGGTGCCGGTGGGGTCGCGGGTTTCGGTCAGCCCGCCGCAGTAGCGACAATGGCGATGTCCGAACCGCGGTTGCGCGGTCTCGCTAGGATCAGAACTCATTCAAGCCGTCCGAAGCTCGCGAAAAGTATGCGTTTCCCGTCAGTCCAGCGCCGGCGCCGCCGCCGTCATCAGCGAATCAGCGTACTTGCTGTCCAGCGGCGGGTCCGAGTCCGCGATCTCTCGATAGGCCCGCCGGTTGTCGTAGCGCACCTGGCGGATACCCACGTGCCACAGCCCCGTCCGGTCGTGCACCGCCAGGTAGGTCACGCGGCCGGCGCGGCCCTCGTAACTCCGTCCCACCGAGCCGGCGTTGGCGATCAACGTCCCCTCCACCATCCGCACAAACGAGCGATGCGTATGCGACCCGATGATCGCGTAGGCCATCGACCCGCCGGCCAGCATCCGTAGTCGCTGGTCGTTGTCACCGTCCATGAAGCCTTCCTCGTCGCTGTGCAGTGTCCCGTGGACCACCTGCAGGTTCCCGGCCCCGTTTTCGCTCTACACCACCACCTGCGGCACCAGGTCCGCCAGGTACTGAGCATTCTCTTCGCCCAGTTGCTCGCGGGTCCACTTCACCGCCCGCTCCAGCGACGACCCGGCCTCCAGTTGCCCGCCTTCGACCAGCTTCTCGTAGTCCACGATCCAGCGGTCGGTGTTGCCCTTGATAGTGGGGATCTGGTCGCGTTTCAGCGCCCGAATTACCCGTGGCCCCTGCACCCCCATCATCGCCAGATCGCCGGTGCAGATTGATGTCCTCAGACTTGATGCCGTTCGATTCGATGTCGGCCATCACCGCGCGCAGCGCCACCAGGTTCCCGTGAATATCCGCGATGATTGCCAGTTCCATGCGCTCTGCTAAATCCGCTATTAAGTCGAGTAGTCCACCGCTTTTCGAGCGAGGGCGACTAGCGTAGCAAAATTCGCATCGCAATTCAGGTCAGTACGCCTATATAGTGGCGGGGCGGGATATTGACCCGGTGGGCGGTTAGTATTCCGCTCGTGACATCCGCCCTTCGGCGCGCCCCATCACCCACCAGGAGCCCATGCAGGACCTGCCGCTCTTCGTCCCGATGCGACAGCAATTCGACGAAACCAGCATCGACGATCTCGAAGCCGCCATCAGCGCGGGGATCCGCGCCCGGCTTGTCGACGCGACATTTACCGCTGGCCAATCGGTCGCCGTCGGCGTTGGCAGCCGCGGCGTCTCGCCCATTCAGCAGGTCGTGCGCACGGTCATCGCCGAGCTCAGAGCCGCTGGCCTGGAGCCGTTCATCGTCCCGGCCATGGGCTCTCACGGCGGCGGCACCGCCGAGGGACAGCGCGACGTGCTGCTCGATTACGGCATCACCCCCGAGGGTGTCGGCGCCGAGATCCGCGCCACCATGGACACGGTGGTGCTCGGCCATACGCCGGACAAGGTCGAGATCCACTGCGACGCCAACGCCCACGCCGCCGATCACATCGTGGTCATCGGCCGGGTCAAGCCGCACACCGGGTTCCGTTCTGATATCGAGAGCGGCCTCTGCAAGATCATGGCGGTCGGGCTGGGCAAATGCACCGGCGCCGAGCGCATCCACGAAGGCGGTCTCACCCGCATACCCGAGGCGGCCACTGTCTTCCTGAACACCGGCAAGATTCTGTTCGGACTCGGCCTGGTCGAAAACGCCTTCGACGTGCCGGCCTTCGCGCGAGTCGCCGCGCCGGACGAGTTCCACGCGATTGACCGCGAGTTGCTGGTCGAGGCCAAGCGCCTGATCCCCAGCATCCCCACCGACCAGCTCCACCTGCTGGTCATCGACGAAATGGGCAAGAACATCTCCGGCTCCGGCATGGACACCAACGTCATCGGCAAATGGCGGCGCGCCGGCGGCGAGAAGATCCCGTACTACGAGTTCATCTCGATCCTGCGGCTCACGGCGGTCTCGCACGGCAACGCCACCGGCATCGGTTCGGCCGACTTCACTACGAAGAAGCTCGCCGACAGCGTCGACTGGCACGACACCTACATCAACGCCCAGACGGCCATGGTCCCCGACGCGGTCAAATGCCCGATGACGTTCGCCACCGACCGCGAGTGCCTGGAGATGTCCGCGCACATTGCCAGCCGCAAAGCGCGCGGCGCGGACCCGCGGATCGTGCGCATCAAGAGCACCTTGGAGATCGAAACCTTCCTGGCCACCGAGGCGGTCGCCGCCGAGATGGAAGCCGCCGACCGGGCCAGCCGGACCGGCGCAGCAATCGAGTTCCAGTTCGACGCGGCCGGCGAACTCGTCGACTTCGCCGGCTGACCCGCTGAGCGCAATCGTCGGCGAGCCGCCCGGGCCGGCCGCCTATCGCGGCATCCTGTTCGCCTCAGTCTGGGGCTTCACCGGGTTCGGTGCGACCCTCACCGTCACCGGGCCGCTGCTGCAGCCCATCCGCGAGACCTTCGGTCGCGGCCAGGCCGAGATGGGGCTGGTCTTCCTGGTCACCGCCTTCGCCTACATCGTCAGCGTCAGCGCCGGAACGGCCGCCTCCGATCACTACGGCCGCCGTCCGTTCGTCCTGGCGGGGCCGCTGCTCATAATCCTTGGTTTCCTGGTCGCCGCAGTCAGCCCCGGCTGGATCGTCTTCCTCGCCGGCGCCTATGTCTTCGGCAGCGGCATGGGCCTGGTCGACGGCTCGCTCAACGCGCTGGCCATCGATGTTGCCCCCCGCGCCACCACTTCCACGCTCAACTATCTGCACCTCTTTTTCGGCGTCGGCGCCGTCGTTGGCCCGCTGATAGTCGGCGTCGGCCTGGAGGCCGGATTCCACTGGCGGGTTATTGCCGGGGCCACTGCGCTGCTGGCGTTCACCATGTTCCTGCCCTACCTGTTCGTCCGCTTCCCACCGATGGTGCAGACGGTCCGTCCGCCGTTCCGCAAGGTCCTGGCAACCCTGCTGCGTCCCCGGCCCCTCCTGATGCTCGCCGTCATACTTTTCTACGTCGGCGTCGAAGCCACTTACAACGGTTGGCTGCCGAGTCACTTTGAAATCGAGATCGGCGCCTCGCGCGGCGTCGGCGCTTACTCGGTCGCGATCATGTGGGCCGGCATCGTCGCCGGCCGCGGCCTGTCCGGCCTCATCGCCCGCCACGTCGATCACCACCTCCTGCTGGCGGTCTCAATGGGCGCCAGTGTCATCTCCGGTTTGGTCGTCGTCGCCACGTCCAGCATCCCGGTCGCGTTTGCCGCCCTGTTCATTTCTGGCGCCATGATCGGCGGAGCCTTTCCCACGGCCCTGGCGATCGGCGTGCGTGGCCAGCGGGCCATGGTCGGCGCGCTCACAGGGTTCATCGTCGCCGGGGCCGGCATCGCGGGCGTCGTCTTCCCGCCGGTTGCGGGCCTGATCGTCGATGGTGCGGGTTTCCGAGCGGCCATGCTGTTCACGGCGTTGCTGGCGGTCCCCAGCGCGGCGGCGGCGCTTGCCGCCTACTTCCGGCGCCACCGCGATGCGTCGGCCGACCGGCCCGTACACTAAGGTTCCCCCGGGTACCTCCAACCGAAAGCCAAGCTCCGTGCTCAGCGCCACCCAACCCGTCATCGCGATCGACTTCGGCGGCACCCAGATACGCGCCGCGGTGGTCGATCCCGACGGGGCAATCAGCGGATTGCGGTTCGCGGAGACCGGCGTCGATGGGCCGGCCGCTGTCCTGGCCCGGATCGGCGATACCACCCAACTGGTCCTCGAGGCCGTCGGGGTTGAAGCCTCCGACTGCGCTGCCATCGGCATCGCCGCCCCGGGGCCGCTCGACTACGACCGCGGCGCCATCCTGCGCGCCCCCAACATCCCCGGTTTTGAGGACATCACCGTCGCGCCGCCCATCGGCGAGCGATTCGGACTGCCCGCCTTTCTGGGCAACGACGCCAACCTGGCGGTCCTCGCCGAGCACACCTACGGCGCCGGCCGCGGGGTGAACGACATGGTCTACGTCACCGTAAGCACCGGCGTCGGCGCCGGCATCCTGGTCGGCGGCGAGTTGCTGCTCGGTTCCACCGGCAACGCCGGCGAAGTCGGCCACATGACCATCGACTTCCACTCCTCGGTCCACACCAGCGGCAACATCGGCTGCGTGGAGCAGTTCGCCGCCGGGCTGGGCATCGCCCGCTACGCCGAAGAGTTGCTGGCGGGAGACCGCCGCAGCACGCTGTCGGCCATCTTTGAAGACGGCGGCGAACTCACCGCCCGCGACGTTTCCGAAGCCGCAAAGGCCGGCGATCGGCTGGCCAACGTCGCCTGGGATCGCGCCATCTGCGCCCTCGGGGCCGGCTTCGTCAGCTTCATCCACGTCCTCAACCCGCGTCTCATCGTCGTCGGCGGCGGGGTCACCAACGCCGGCGACTTCCTGCTCGATCCGCTGCGCGCCTACGTCCAGCGCTACGCCATGCCGGGGTTCAAAGAAGACCTGCAGATCGTGCCCTGGACCCTGGGTGAAAAGATCGGGCTGTTGGGCGCCGCCGCCTGGGCCCGCCGGTCCCTCCGGGACTCTTAGTCGCGCCGCTCCGTCCGCACTCGCTTGTCCGGCGCTCCCTCCGGGACTCTTGATCGCGGCGCTACGCCCGTACTCTCCTGCCCCGCACTAACTACGCTACGCCAACTAGCCCACCACCCGCCCCCTACCGCTCCGGCAGCCGCACCTCATCCAGCACCAGATAGCCCCCCACCGGCGCCACCCTAATCCCTTCCACCCCCGCGCCCACCAGGTAGCCCCGCGCCCGTGTCGCCAGCGGGATTCCCGGCAGTTGCTCGTCCAGCCAGGCGTCGGCACGGGCATAGGCGGCGGCGCGGGCCGCCGGGTCGCGCTCGCCGTCGGCCGCGGCCACCAGGTCGTCATAGGCCGCATCCACCCAGCCCGAACGCAGGAAGTCGTCCCCTGAATGCCACAGGACGTTGTGCCAGTTCTGGGGGTCGCGGTACTCGGCATTCCAGCCCGCCCGGTAGATATCGAAATCACCCGGCTCGACGGTGAAATCCAGGAAGTCGCGCCACTCGCGCCGGTCGATTTCCACCTGCACGCCCAGCACCTCCGACCAGCGCGCCTGCAGGTATTCCGCCAGCCGGTCCCAGCGCTCGATCTGGTGGTACGTGAAGCGCACGGTCGGGAAGCCGGCGCCGTTCAAGAAACCGGCCTCCGCCAGCAGCCGCCGCGCCGCATCGATTCCGGCCTGCGGCGCGCCGCTCAACGGAGCCGCCGACGAGCGAGCCGGTTCCGGCAGCAGACTTAGCGACGGGCTCTCGGTGCCCTCGAACACCAGCCCCACCAGCCGTTCGCGGTCCAGCGCCAATGAAAACGCCTGCCGCACGCGCACGTCGTCCCACGGCGCCTTCTGCGTGTTAAACACCAGGAACCAGTTCCCGGCCAGGTCGTAGACCGCGCTGCGGCGACGCAGTTCCTCGTCATCGCGGGCCCGGTTCAGGTCCTCGCCACGCAATTCCACGATGTCCGCTTTGCCCGCCGCGAAGCGTTCCGCCGGGGAGCCATCGGCGCCCATCAGCGTCACCGCCACCTCGTCCACGCGTTGCCGCGACGGATCGCGAAAGTACGGATTGCGCACCAGCCGCATGCTCGCCCCATGCTCCCACTCGGCCAGCATGTACGGCCCGTTCCCAACCAAGTTCCCGGCCTCCATCCAGCGTACGCCGGTGGATTCCAGCACCGATCGTTTCACCGGCGCGAAGATCCACAGCGCCACCCGCGCCGGGAAGGTCATCGTCGGCTCCGTCAGGGTCACCTTCAGCACCCGCTCCGACTCGGCCACGATCCGTACGCCGTCCGCGTCGGCGCTGAGTCCGTCGGCGTAGTCCATCGCCCCCTCAACCGGGAACAGCAGGTAGGCCGCGTCCGAGCGCACGTTCGGGTCCAACACCCGCTTCCAGGCATATTCAAAGTCCGTCGCCGTCAGTGCCGAGCCGTCGCTCCATTTCAGGTCCGGTCGTAGCGTAAACCGGTACTCGGCGCCTCCGGCCGCCACCTCCCATTTTTCGGCCGCCGCCGGTTGCGGCCGTCCTTCGGCGTCCACCCGCACCAGTGGTTCGAACAACAGGTCCACCAGCGTCAGCGCCTCCGGGTACATCGCCAGGCCCGGGTCCAGCGTCATCGTCAGGCCCGGGTCCAGCGTCTTCAATTCGCGCATGGCGAGCCGCAGCACCACCGGGTTTTCCGGCGCTTCGGTAGCGGTCGGAGTCGCCACCGGCCGGGTATCCGCCGGTTCCGGCCCCGGCCCGGTCCGGGCGTCCTCCCGGTCACACGCCACCAGTAGCAGCACCAGGCAGAGCAGCCCCGCCCCCCACCAACTCTTCCCTCTCACCTAGTCATCGATCCAGACCGTCGACATCCACTCCTGCAAATTGCTGGCCGGCGTGAAGCCGCGCACATAGGGCTGCACCAGGTAGTGATCCACCCCGAACTGCATCGGCAGCACCACCCCATCCGCGATGATCAAATCCTCCGCCTGCCGGTAAAGCTGGTAGCGCCGCTCGGCGTCCGATTCCACCCGCGCCTCCTCCAGCAGGGCGTCCACTTCCGGGTTCGAGTAGCGAGTGGCGTTCTCCGGAGAGCCGCTCAGGAACAGGAACTCCAGGAAGTTATCCGGGTCCGGGTAGTCGGCCACCCAGCCGAAGCGGATCATCTGGTGCCCGTGCTCCGGATCTCCGACCTCCAGCAGGAAGCCCGCAAAATCGATCGCCTGCATCCGCACCGTAACCCCCAGGTTCTCGCGCAGGAAGTGGAGAATGGCCTCCGTGTCCTGCGACGGCAGCAACCCGCTGCCGGCCATCAGGAAGGTCACATCGGGCAGGTTCGCAGCGCTGCCGTAGCGCGAAAGGCTCAGTTCGCGGCGGGCTTCCTGAGGGTCATAGCCCAGCGCCTCGCGGTCCGGGTCGTGCCCCGGCAGCCCGGCCGGCAGGATGCCGTTGGCGGTCTGCCCGTGGCCGCGAAAGGTCACCCGGTTGATCTTGTCCATATCGATCGCCAGCACGAAAGCCCGGCGCACGTGCACATCGTCAAACGGCGGCACTTGCGTGTTGAAGCCGACGTAGAACAGCGATAGTTGCGGCGCCGCCACGTAGTCGTCGCTAAAGCGCTCGCCGCTGTTACGGAAACGATCCACGTTGCGCCCGCCGATCGGCACGATGTCCATTTCGCCGGTCTCGTAGCCCAGCAAGCCTTCCCCACCCCCCACGATGGCGATCGTCACCCCCTCCAGCAGCGCCGGGGTGTGGTACTCGTCATTGCGCACCAGGACGATTTCCTCGCGCTCCCGCCAGCGCCACAACAGGAAAGGCCCGCTCTCGTTGGGGTCTTTGAACCACTCCGCTTCGTCCACTTCTTCGCGATCGACCACAAACGACACCGGGTGGGTCAGCTTGGACAGGAACACCGCCGCCGGTCGCCGCAGTTCGATCCGCACCGTCCGCGGGTCCGGCGCGCTCAGCCCGCTCACCCGTTCCGCCGCGCCTTCGTGGTATTCGAGCGCCCCGGCGATATCGCCCAGGTACACCACCGATACCGGTGAGGCCATCCGCGGCGACAGCGCCCGCTCAATCGAAAAGACCACATCCGTCGAAGTGATTTCGCGCCCCTCGGCGAAGCCGATCCCGGGCCGCAGGTGGAACGTGTAAGTCAGCCCGTCGGTCGACACATCCCACGTCTCGGCCAAGTCCGGGGCCAATTCCAGCCCGGTATTCAGCTTCACCAGCCCGGCGAAGATCTCCAGCACATAGCCCGCCGAGCCCACGTCGCGCACTAGCGCCGGGTCCAGTGTCACGGCCCGCGAGCCGACCGTGCGCAGGTGGCCGGCCTCCGCCGCCGGCCTCGCCTCGGTCTCCGGGGCGCCTCGGGCGATGACCGGGTTACCCGGCGCCTCCGCCGCCGACACCACCGCGCAGCCGGCCAGCACCAGCGTCAGCGCCAGCCCCATCAGCCAGCGGCTCAGGCTCAAGTCGCGCCGGCGGCCCGTCGCAGCGCCGCCCCCGCCCGCTCAATCATCCGGATCTCGTTGGGGAAGCGCGCCACCTTCGTCGCCTCTTCGCTGCCAAACCACGCCGACGCCACGTGCTCCACCGGGTCGTGCTTCAGGCAGCCGCCGACCACCCGCGCCAGGTAGTGCGTAACTTCCTTGTCCAACCGGCGCTCGCCCACCATGAAGTGATAGCGCACATCGCCCAGGTGCTCGGTCAATTCCGTATCGAGCCCGGTTTCCTCGGCGATCTCGCGCACCGCCGCCTGCTCGGCCGTCTCACCCGGTTCAATCCCGCCCTTCGGCAGCACCCAGTTGCCGGTGTGGCTCCGCACCAGGGCAAACTGAATCCCGCGCTCCGTTCGGCGAAACGGCACCCCGCCCGCCGAATGCGTAGTCCCTTCCGCGTCCGTTGGCCGCAGCTCCTCGCCAGTCGCCATTTCGTTCCGAATCGCCTGATCCACTCCCTGGCTCAATTCTAGCGCCTCTGTGCTAGCCTTTCGGCGCTTCCTCCCCGAGCCCGGGACGGCCCCTTTTGCCTCACACCGATTGCATCCTCGCCATCGATCAGGGCACCACCGGAACCACCTGCCTCACGGTCGCCCGCGATGGCGCCATCCTCTCCCGCGGCTACGCCACCGTCGCTTCCAGCTTCCCCCACGACGGCTGGGTCGAGCAGGATCCCGAGGCCATCTGGCAGTCCGTGTTGGCCGCCGCTGTCGCAGCCCTCAGCGGCACTGGCGTGGTCCCGGTCGCCCTCGGCATCACCAATCAGCGCGAGACGACGATTCTCTGGGATTCCGCCTCCGGCCGCGCCCTAGCCCCGGCCATCGTCTGGCAATGCCGCCGCACCGCCGAGCGCTGCGCCGAGCTCACCGCCGCCGGCCACACCGATCTCATCCGCGAGCGCACCGGGCTGGTCATCGATCCTTACTTTTCCGGCACCAAGATCGCCTGGCTACTCGACTCCGACCCGACCCTGCGGGCCGCCGCCGAGGCCGGTCAGGCCCGCTTCGGCACCGTTGACTCCTGGCTGCTCTGGAAGCTCACCAACGGCGCCGAGCACCGCATCGACGCCACCAACGCCTCCCGCACCATGCTTGCCAATCTCGACGGCCCCGCCTGGGACGACGACCTGCTCAAGATTCTCAACGTCCCTGCCGCTCTACTTCCGGAAATCGTCCCCACCACCGGCAAGTTCGGCGTCACCGCCGGCGCCGCTCCGATTCCAGACGGGCTCACCATTGGCGGCATCGCCGGCGACCAGCACGCTGCACTCTTCGGCCAGGCCTGCTTCGACCCGGGCATGGTCAAGTCCACGTACGGAACCGGCTGCTTCCTGCTCGCCAACACCGGCCTCACTCCCCGCCCCTCCGAAAACGGCTTGCTCACCACCGTCGCCTGGCAGATCGGTTCCGCAACCACCTACGCCCTCGAAGGCAGCGTCTTCATCGGCGGCGCGGTCATCCAGTGGCTCCGCGACCAGCTCGGGCTCATCCAGACCGCCGCCGAATCCGAAACGCTCGCCGCCTCGGTGCCAGACACCGCCGGGGTCGTCTTCGTGCCGGCATTCGTCGGTCTCGGCGCGCCCCACTGGGACCCGGCCGCCCGCGGGCTGATCCACGGCCTGACCCAGGAGGCCGGCCCGGCCCACATCGTCCGCGCCGGACTCGAGTCCATCGCCCACCAGGTCGCCGACGTCGCCGAGATCATGGCGCTCGAATCCGGCGTCGCGCCGTCGGAGATACGGGTCGACGGCGGCGCTGCCCAAAATGATTTACTCATGCAGATGCAGGCCGATTTCATTGGCTGCCGCGTCGCCCGCCCGGCCAACGTCGAGACCACCGCCATGGGATCGGCCTTGCTCACCGGACTCGAAATCGGCTTCTGGAATGACCTTGAAGAGATTCGTTCCATCTGGACCCCCGACCGCCAGTTCCACCCGGCCGACGACCCCACCGTCCCCGCTCGCCGCCGCCAGTGGTCCCGCGCCCTCGACCGCGCGAAGGACTGGACCTAGGGCCTGACTCCCCATGCATAATCCGCCGTCGCTGACACCGGACCGGGCATGCGAAGTGCTTCGCCGAGCCGGAATCACCGGAGTAGCCAGTTTTAGAGATCATCCACGAGTACAACCACGTCTGGCGATTACGCGCCGACGAGGAAACGTTCTACCTGAAGGCCTTTACGAAGCCGTGGTACACGCCCGACGCGACACCCAACGGCGGCCCGGTGACCCACGAGGCAAGCGCGCTGCGATGTCTCCGGGTCAACGGCCTGGCGGCGCCTGAGCTACTCCTCGCCGAAGACGTCCCCCGGGGCCCGCCTGGATGGCCCTTTCTTCTGACCCAGGCCGTGCCCGGGCGATCACTGGTATCTCTGCTACGGCAGGGCGAGGACCCCGTCCCCTTGATGCTCCGTGTCGGCGACTACATGCGTCGGATGCATGCGATAGCCTTCCCCTACCCCGGCTACATCACCAGAAAGCATGGCCCCACCTCACCTCCTCCCGAAGAATGGCGTCACCGATGCTGGACGGCGGAAGCACGGTACGAGAGCGCCCTGGACACCTTCCAGGCGCATTCCCCGCAACTCACGGCCGGCATTCGGGAGCGATTGGAGAATCTGATCGCGACGATCCCCAACCGGCTTCGGTCGGAGTACGCCACGCCTCATTTCGTGCACGGAGATTGTCACGCACATCACTTCTTTCTGGTGCAGTCCGGCGGCGCCTGGTCAATCACCGGGACGGTCGACATGGAAGTGGCGTCCGCCGGTTATGTCGGTGAGGACTTCTTGAAGCTGGGTATCGAACTCGCCAGCCTGCTGCCTGTTACCACGCGGTGGTGGGAAGCTCTCCTTCAGGGATACGGAGGCGAGCCCGACTTCGGTCTCCTCAAGCTACGTATGCTCGCAGCCGAGCCGGCGGAATTCGCCTGGCCGGACCTCTGGCCGAAGCGTTGGGAGGACGTGTTGAGGCACATCTTCGACGCCGAATCGTGGCATCAACTCTTCGATACCGGCAGCTGAAGGCAGGTCAGGAGGGCCCTGGGGCCCGAACGACCCGGGAACTCCACGCCTGAATCCGACCGAAGAGCCACTGTGTGTCCAGAAGAAGGAGGCAATGCCTCCCCGGTTTGCTACCCTGCCGGCAACCTCGCCCCCGCAAGAGTGGCCATGCTGACCCGTCGTAAGTTGTTCGGAGCCGCCCTCGCCGCCGGCGCAAGCGTCGCCGGTGGCTGTAGCGGCGCTCGCGCCCGCCTCGCTTTGCCGGACAATGCCCCACCACCATCCCCACATCCTCCGCTCCGCTTGCCTGCCAGTTCGTCACCCGCACCGAGATCTCCGCATCGCCGCCGGCGAAGCCACACCGGAGCAGCTAACCGCCCCCTATCGCAGTTGCCGCGACCCGCTCGCCGGCTTCCGCAACTTCCGCAGCGAGGCCAACGTCTACGTCATGAACGCCTACGGCGCCGTCTTCACTCCCGGCGCGCCGGTGGTCGCCGCGAAGGGCGGCCTGCTCCAGATACGGCGCTTCGGCTTTGACGAAAACGAATTCTACGCCCGGGGCACCCACCGCTTCCGGCTGTCCGACATAGAGAAGACGACGGCCAACTCTCGGGCCACGCCCTGGTCACCTACACCGTCGAAGACGTCACCCTCGCGCCCCGTTTTCGCGACCTTCAGGCGGCCGAATTTGAGACGCAGTATGACGGCGTCGAGATCGTCCAGCGCGAGCTATACCAAGTCGCCCGCGGCGAAATCATCATTGAAGCCATCGGCCCCGGCCGCGTGGACACCCCGCTGGCAATCGGCGACTCGAACCTCTTCATGTACCCGATCGGCCGGCCGCTACCCGGTCACCCTCACCGCCACCGTTAGCCTCTCGGTCCAGGTCGGCGAAGTCGACGCCTCGCCGGCCTCCGGCTTCACCGCCACCGGGACCGTCGCCGTGGTCCTGCAATCCGAATACGGCGCCCGCACCCGCATGGAATACACCGCCCGGGTCGACTACGAAATCCAGCTACTCGCCGACGGCTCCGTCACCGTCGCCGCCACCTGGGACGGCAACACCTACTACATCGAGTACTTCGTCCTCGGCGACGACGACGCCAGTCCCGACCGGGGCGAGATCCGGCTCACCGGGAGCCATACGCCCACGTTCAACTTCTCCGGAACCTACGCCGACGAAGATTTCGATTTCGACACCTTCGACCAGGACATGGGCGCCGACAGCCGGGTGGGCGTCAACGGTGACGGCGCCTACACCGACACCACCTTCACCGGCCACATCTCTCTGGACTACACCACCAACCTGTCCGCCGATCCCGAAGGCGACAGCTGCGCATCCCTGACCGTCACCTACGATTTCCAGATCCTCACCTCCAGCCCGATCCCGGCGAGCGAATAGCCGCTAGATCCCCGCCGCCCACACCGTCGTCCCGCCCACCAGCGTGCGCACCGGCTGCAACTCCGCGTCCAGAAGCACCACATCCGCCCGCCGGCCCGGCTCCAGCTTGCCGTGTTCATCCTCCAGACCGGCCGATCGCGCCGGCGTCAGGCTCGCCATCTCCACGGCCAGTTCCGGCGGCACATCCAGATACTCGACCGCGTTCCGGACGGCCCCGTCCAGCATCAACACGCTCCCGGCCAGGTTACCGGTCGGAATCCGCGCCGCGCCGCCGGCGACCGTGATCTGGTAGCCGCGCCAGTCGAAGGCTCCTTCGCCCCGTCCGGCAAACGGCATCGCGTCCGACACCAGCGCAACGCCCTCCGCGCCCTTTCGTTCAAACAGCAGCCGCGCCATTGCCGGGTGGACGTGGATGCCGTCCAATATCAACTCCGCCGTCACCGCGTCGTGCTCCAGCATCGCCCCGGCGATCCCCGGCTCGCGGTGGTGCATGCCGGTCATCGCGTTGAAGCAGTGGGTACAGCGCGCCAGTCCGTGTTCGATGGCCCTCTTCGCCTCGGCGTAGGTCCCGGCCGCGTGCCCCAGCGACGGCACGATCCCGGCCATAATTATCCGCGCCAGGGCGTCGGCCCGCGCGCCCTGGCAGGCCAGCGTCATCAGCTGCAGCGCCCCATCGCCGGCCTTCACCAGCGCCTCAAGCTCATCCACATCGAAGGGCCGGAAGTCCTCCGGCGCGAACATCCCCGGCGCCCGCGGGTCCAGGAACGGCCCCTCCAGATGCAGCCCGGCCATCCGTGCACCGGCCGTTTTGAGCGGGGCGATCTCCGCCACCAGCCCGGCCAGTTCCGGCGGCGGCGCGCTCGCCAGCGTCGGCAGGAAGGCCGTCACGCCGTGCTTCGCCAACTCCCGCGCCATCCCCCGCACCCCGGCCTCCCCGGCCATCGCGTCGAATCCGCCGATTCCGTGGATGTGGGTATCCACGAAGCCCGGCGCGACAAACAGGCCTTCCGCATCGATTACTTCATCGCCCGGCGCCGGCGCGCCGGCGCCCGCGCCGACTCCCGCCACCCGCCCGTCAACAATCTCGACATGGCCTCCGGCCACCCTTCCCCCCAGCGTCAGCACCGTGCCGCCGGCCATCCACGTCGCCACCGGCCCGCTCAGGCGCTCCCCGCCAGCAGCGATTCAAACCCGCCATCACCCTCAAACGGGCCCAGCACCGCCAGCCGGTAGTCTTCGGGCCGCAACACCCGTTCCGCCACCTTGCGGATGTCGTCCAGCGACACCCCGTCGATCTCCGCCAGCGACTCCTCGATGGTCACGATCTTGCCGGTCACCGCTAGCTGCCGGCCGATCCAGTGCACCACCCCGCGGGTGTCTTCGGTGCCCAGCAGCAACCGCCCCCGGGCATACTCACGGGCCATCTCCAACTCGTGCGCGGTCACAGTCTTGCCAAACTCCGCCAGTTCCGCCATCACCGCCTCCAGCGCGGTGGTCGCCTTCCCCGGGCTCACTCCGGCGTGGACGCCAAAGATGCCCTGGTCGCTGTGCATCACCGGGAACGAATACACCGAGTAGGCCAGCGCCATTTCCTCGCGGATCTTCTGGAACAGCCGGCTGCTCATGCCATCGCCGAGGATGATGTTTATCAGCGAAAGCGCCCAGCGATCTGGGTCATCCTGGCGGATGCCGGGCATCGTCAGCACGATATTGGCCTGTTCGCTGTCCCAGTTCTCCACCCGCACCGCCTGGCCCTTGCCTACTCCGCGGGTCAATTCCCGTTCGGCCTCCGGCGCGCCCATCCGCCAGTCGCCCATCTTCTCGCCGACGGCCGCCACCACGTCCGCATGCTCGCGATTCCCGGCCACCGCCACCACCACCGACGACGGCACATATTGCCCATCCAGGTAGCCGCGCAGTTCGGCGTGGCCCACGTTCGCCAGCGTCTCCGGCGTCCCGGCGATATCCCGTCCCAGAGCGTGGTCCGGGTAGGTCACCTCCGACGAGATCATCCCCACCCGCGAGTGCGGATCGTCGTGGGCCATCGCGATTTCCTCAAGGATCACCCCCCGCTCCTTCTCCACCTCGTCCGCTTCCACCACCGGTTCCACCACCAGCGAACTGATCACCGACACCGCCTGCTCGAATCGCGGCCCCGGCACCCGCGCGTAGTAGGTCACGATCTCGCGTCCGGTCGAGGCGTTCAGACTTCCCCCGACACCTTCAATCGCCTCACTGATCGCCTTCGCCGAGCCCCACGACTCGGTGCCCTTGAACACGATGTGCTCCACGAAGTGCGACACACCCGACAGCCGCTCCTCCTCATACCGCGAGCCCGCGGTCAGTAGGATCGAATACGTCACCGCCTGCGTGTGCGACAACGTCACCGACACCACCGTCACTCCGTTGGCCAGCCGCGATACCTCATAATTGTCAACCGGACGGATACTGCTGTCGGCCAAAGGTCCTACCCATACTTATGCTTGAAGATAAAAAGCTCACCGCAAGAATAGGCGAGCTTCCCCGCCAAGGCTACGCGCTCATGCCCGTCGGTCCATAGGCGAACCCGCCATGCAACTGAGAATCCTGCAGGTCGGTGACCCGCGCCTGCGGCTCAAGTCCGCCCCCATCACCACCGCCACCCCGACGCTGCAAGAACTCGCCCGCGACATGGTCCAGACGATGCGCGCCCATGACGGTGTTGGATTGGCCGCACCCCAGGTCGGGGTCAACCAGCGCCTGGTTGTCGTTGAGGTACCCGAAGACATGGACGCCGAAGAGCTGGACTGGACTCAAACCCAGCTCCTGATCCTGCTAAATCCCGAGGTCGTCGAGTTGGAGGATTTCCGCGAGGTCCGCGAAGGCTGCCTTTCGCTACCCGGCTACATCACCTACATCGAGCGCGCCCACAACATCACCACCCACGCCGACACCCTGGACGGACACAGCGTCAGCATCGAGGCCGGCGGGCTGCTCGCGCAGGCGATCCAGCACGAAGTCGAGCACCTGGACGGCGTGCTGATCCAGGACCACGTCGGCGGCATCCGCAACCTCACCCGGATTCCCCCGCCCTGGGTGGCATTGCCCGGCGATCCCGAAGCCCGGTCCCGTCGCGGTGCCGAGGAAGACCAAGACGCCGAAGAGCCCACCGCAACCGACTAGTCCCTTCTCGCTCGCGCCAGCCCCGCCCACCGACCCTCGAACAGTAATCAGAGGAAACCCACTGTGTAGGCTGTGTGCGGGGTCAGCGGTTGGCCTCGCGGACCAGGTGCCTCAGTTCCGGCAGCAGCAGCTTCTCCAGGGCCAGCCGGAGGGCGTTGGTCGAGCCGGGGGTGCAGATCACAATGGTGCCGTCCTTGGCTCCGCCGACGGCCCGGCTCATGATCGCGGCGGTGCCGATCTCGTCCCAGCTAAAGCGGCGAAAGGCCTCGCCGTAGCCGTCCAGCACCTTGTCCAGCAGCGGGGTCACGGTTTCGACGGTCAAATCCTGGCGGCCGAGCCCGGTGCCGCCGCAAAAGACCACGAAATCGGCCCGCTCGCCGGTGTATTCGGCGAACATTTCCTTGATCGCCGCCGGGTCGTTCTTGATGAGTTCGCGGCCGACGAGTTGGTGACCGGCGGCGGCGATCAGTTCGACGGCGGTATCGCCTGAGCGGTCGGTCTTCTCGGTGCGCGAGTCGCTGACCACCACGACGGCGCAATCCAGCGGGCCGAGTTCCGCGGCGATCCCGCGATGCTCTTCGGTCGATTCCGAGCGGCGGCCGTGCGCGTGCCCGTGCCCGTGGCCGTGCCCATGCCCGCCCCCATGCTCAGCCAACGTCAGCCCCGCGCCCGACTATTCGTCGCGCCGGTCGATCCCGGAGCGCCGGCTCTCCTGGACGCGGCGTTCCTCGTCGTCGCGTCGGTCCGAGTCCTCACGCTTCTGACCCTGCTCCCCGTTTGCCATCCGAATCCCTTTCTCCCTGCCTACCCGTTGCGGGCGCCTAGGCGCCCAGTTCCTTGCCGTAATTCCGCATGCGGTCCTTGATCTGGCCCACCACGATCACCGCATCCGCGTGCGGCCGCTGCCAGATGTTGCGTCCGAAAATAAACCCGGTTGCGCCAGCCTTCAATGAGGCGTCCACCCGTTCCAGCAACAACTCGTCCGACACCCGCGAGCCGCCGGACATGATCACCATCGTATTGCCGGCTGACTCCAATATCTTCGCCAGCGCCTCTTCCATGGTCCAGGTCATCTTGTTGTAGGGCGCGGGCGCGTCGGCCACCGGGCCGATGGTGCCGTCGTCGTTGGCGTCGGGATAGTTCACTTTCACCACGTCGGCGCCGAGTTCGGCGGCGATCCGGGCTGCGTAGTCGATCGCGTAGATCGAGCCCGCCCCACCCTTCGCGCCGATGTCGGCGCCGCGCGGGTACGACCACACCACCACCGGCATGCCCACTCGTTCGGCTTCCAGGCGCACCTGCGAGAAGGTCTCAAAATCGGCCTCCTGCGCGCCCGAGCCCACGTAGAGGGTGTAGCCAATCGCGTCGGCGCCCATCCGTACGGCGTCCTCCACTCGCGATGTCAGCGGCGAGCGCGGGCTGTCGTTGCCGGGAATCTCACTCTTGCCATTGATTTTCAGCAGCAGCGGCACGGTGCCGGCATAGGGGCGCATGTACTTCGACGCCAGCCCCACCTGCAGTGCGATCGCCGAATAGCCGGCCTTCGTCGCCAGGTCCAGTTCGTAGGTCGGGTCCAGGCTGTCCGGATTCTCGAAGAAGTCCCTCGGCCCGTGCTCCAGGCCCTGGTCTACCGGCAGCACCAGCATTGTGCTGCCCCCGGGACCGTGCTCGTGCAGCATCCGGTGCAGGCGGGTACGCTTGCCCAGGTTCAGGTCCATTTCATCCAGGGTTGGTCGGTTGACGATTGTGTCCACGGTTGCTCTCCAGCTGGTGGGCGCCGCGCGGCGCGTCCTTCTCCGAATTCCTTACACGTCCGGCGAGCTTATCCCCGCCATCTCACAAAGCCGTAACAGGTTCTCACGCGGGCAGACCGCGCAGCCGACCGTTATTTCCGGGGCCAGGTCGTTGCCGTGGAAGTCGCTGCCTCCGGTGGTTAACAGCCCGTGTGTGGCGGCGATCTCCAGGTACTGCCGCCACTCCTTCGGGTCGATGCCGCCATAGTACACTTCCAGCCCCTGCAGGCCGGCCTCGATCAGCGGCGGCAGCAGGTTCTCCAGGTCCAGGGTGCCGTCGTGGAAGTCGTAGTACGGGTGGGCCACCACGGCCACCCCGCCCGCCACCACCACCATCTCCACCGCGTCCCGCGTGTCCAGTTTCGTCCGCCCCACGTAGCCCGGCGCGGCATTGCCCAGCCAGCGCTCGAACACCCGGTCCCAGCTCGTCTCGTAGCCCTTTTCCATGATCGCCCGGGCGATATGGGGCCGCCCGATACGCGCCTCGCCGGCGATTTCCAGCACCCGTTCCCAGGCGATCGCCAGCCCCAACTCGTTCAGCCGCTTCACGATCGCCTCGCCGCGCAGTTCGCGGTCGAACTTCGCCTCGTGGATCGTCTTCGCCAGCGCCGGGGCCGCCGGGTCGGGCGCGTAGCCCAGCAAGTGCACCGTCTGCGGCCCTTGGACCGGGCTCTCCCAATCGGTCGAAAGCTCCACCCCGGGGATCACCAACAGATCGCACTCCCGTCCGACCCGCACCGCCTCCTCCACCCCGTCTATCGTGTCGTGGTCGGTCACCGCAATCGCCAGCACCTCGCTCTTCGCCGCCAGTTCCACCAGCTCCGTAGGGGTCAGCGCGCCGTCCGACGCCGTCGTGTGGGTATGCAGGTCCGCGCCCCGGGCATCGACCATCGGCGGCATCTCCTCAGTTCGGCTCCGCGATCGTCTTCTCGGAGCACAGTCCTTCAGCGGGCGATTCTACCGTCCCCGCCCTCGCGGCCATGTGCCGGCCGTTACCCGCGCCGGCTCCCCCGGCCCGCGCCCTCGCGTTGGCGCGCTTACTCGGTTCGCGTCGTGTCTTTGCCGGTCACCCAGCTATGCCCGCTCTCCGCCAGGAAGTCCTCCGCCGCGTGCGGCCCCCACGAGCCCGGCGGGTAGTGCGCCAGCGGCGGCAGATCCTCGCCCTCCCAGGCGGCGGCGATCGGGTCGGTGAGTTGCCAGGCCAGTTCGATCTCGTCCTGCCGCGTAAACAGCGAGGCGTCGCCCTCCAGCGCGTCCAGCAGCAGCCGCTCGTAGGCGTCCGGGATCGGCCCGTCGCCGGCCCCCTCGCCGTAGCGGAAGTCCATGTGCACCGAGTTCATCTCGCTGGCGGTGTCCGGCACCTTGGTCTCGAAGCGCAGGTGAATTCCCTCGTCCGGCTGCAGGCGTAGCATCAGCGCATTCGGCCGCAGCGGCGTGTCGCCGTCGGACCCGAACATCACGTGCGGCGGCGAGCGGAACTGCACCACGATCTCGGTCACCCGTTCGGTCAGGGCCTTGCCGCTGCGCAGATAGAAGGGCACCCCTTCCCAGCGCCAGTTGTCAATGAAGAAGCGCATCGCGCAATAGGTCGCGGCCTTCGATCCTTCCGCCACATCCTCCTCGTCGCGATAGCCGCGGTACTGCCCGCGCACGGTGCTCTCCACCGCGTCGCCGGTGCTGTAACGCCGCACCGCCCGCAAGACCTTCACCTTCTCATTGCGCAACGTTTCCGCCTCGAACAGCGCCGGCGGTTCCATCGCCGTCAGGGTCAGCAGCTGCAGCAGGTGATTCTGAAACATATCGCGCAGCACGCCGGAGCCGTCGTAATAACCGCCACGGTAGCCGATCCCTTCTTCCTCGGCCACCGTGATCTGCACCTGCTCGACATAGTTGCGGTTCCAGATCGGCTCGAAGATGGCGTTGGCGAACCGGAAGAACAGGATGTTCTGCACGGTGTCCTTGCCCAGGTAGTGATCGATCCGGTAGATCTGGTCCTCGCTGAAGACTTTCTGCAGGTCGTACCCCAGTTTCAGGGCCGAATCCAGGTCGCGCCCGAAGGGTTTCTCGACCACCAGCCGCGACCAGGTCTCGCCGTGGTCCACCATTCCGGCGGCCCCCAGGTTTTCGACGATCGGCGCGAAGAAGCGCGGCGCCGTCGCCAGGTAGTACAGCCGGTTGCCCTGGTCGCCGCCCGCCGCCCGGATGAGCCCGGCGTTCAGATCGGCGAAGGCGGCCGGGTCGGTGGCGTCGGCGGGCACGTAGTGGACCCGCGGGGCAAAGTTCGACCAGTGCTCCTCGACCACTTCGCCGGGCAGCCCGGCCTGCAGGCGCTCGCGCCACTCATCGTCGGTCATTTGCGTCCGCGAGGTACCGACAATGGCCACGTCTTCGGGCAGCCGCCCCTTGCAGAACAGGCTAAAGAGCGACGGAATCAGCTTCCGGCTGGTCAGGTCTCCCGACGCGCCGAAAATCAGCAACGTGGTGCCCTGCCGGCTCATTTCCCGGTTTCCTTCACCGCGTGGCCGCCAAACTGCTGCCGGAGCGCCGCCAGCATCCGATCCGAAAACGGCGACGCGTCGCGCGAGCGGAAGCGGCGCATCAGCGCCAGCGTCAGCACCTCCGCCGGGCTGTCCAGGTCAATCGCCTCCTGCACCGTCCAGCGCCCTTCGCCGGAGTCGTCCACGTAGGCCTCCAGCTTTTCGAGCTTCGGGTCGTCCTCCAGCGCCAGCACCGCCAGGTCCAGCAGCCAGCTCACGATCACGCTGCCGTGCTGCCAGACTCTCCCCACCTGCGCCAGGTCCAGGCCCATTTCTTCCTTCTTGGCCAGGATCTCGAATCCCTCGCCCATCGCCTGCATCATCCCGTACTCGATCCCGTTGTGGACCATCTTGGTGAAGTGCCCGGCGCCGGCCGGACCGACCAATCCGTAGCCCTTGTCGTGGCCCGGCGCCAGGGTCTGGAACAGCGGCTCCAGCCGCGCGAAAACCTCCGGCTCGCCGCCCACCATCAGGCTATAGCCGTTCTTCAGTCCCCAGATACCGCCGCTGGTCCCCGAGTCCAGGAAGCTCAGCCCGTACTCGCCCACATTCTTCGCCCGCCGCATGCTGTCTTTGTAGTTGGCGTTGCCACCGTCAATTATCGTGTCGCCGGCCGCCAGCAGCGGGATCAGCGTGTCGATCATGTCCTCGGTCGGCCCGCCCGCCGGCACCATCACCCACACCGCCTTCGGGGCCGTCAGCTTGCCCACCAGGTCCGCGATTGATTCGGCCCCCACCGCGCCGATATCCATCGCTGCCTGCACTTTGGCGGCGTCGCGGGTGTAGGCCACCACCCGGTGCCCCCCGCCCAGGAGCCGCTCGGTCATGTTGGCGCCCATGCGCCCCAAGCCGATAATTCCCAGTTCCATCAGGTGCCTCCCATGTTACGTTATGTAAACTTACCGGCCTTCTCTTCAGGGTTCACTCAGACTTCCTCGGTCAGTTCTTCGATTGCTGTCGCCGGGTCGGTTCCCAGGTCGATCCGCGCCGCCGGCCGACCGCGCCCTTCCAGGGCCTCCATGTCGCCGCGCGCCTGCGCCGCCACCAGCGTCGCAAACCCGTAGCCGGCTGTCGGGATCGGCATGTCCGCCCCCGGCGGCTGAACCAGTTGCAGAAAGGCGCCGTTGGGCTTGCCGCCCTTGTGCAGTTGGCCGGTCGAGTGCAGGAAGCGCGGCCCGTAGCCCAGCGTCGTGGCGAAGCCGTGCTTCTCCAGTATCGCCCGCCGCAGCCCGTCCAACGCCTGTGCCACCGCTTCCGTCTCGTGGATGTAGGCCATGATCGCCACGTAGTCGTCAGCCTCGGTCGCCGCCAGTAGCTCGGTCAGCGAGCCTTCGCGGGCCGCCGGCAGCTCGCCGGTACGGGCATAGCCGGCCAGCACCCGGTTGGTAGCGTCCTTGCTCTCCTGCACGTTCGGCTGGTTGAACGGGTGGATTCCAATCGTCGCCCCGACCACCGCCGTCGCAAACTCCCAGCGGTAGAACTCCGCGCCCAAGTCGTAGATGTCCTCCAGCGGCCGGCGCAACACTACCCGCCCCGCCGCCGTCAGTGCGTCGGCGTGGGCGTCGGCGGCCTCGTTGTCATCGCCCTCCAGGCGCAGGTAGGCAAACACCCGGTCGTCGCCGTATTGCTCCGGACTGGCGAACGGCTCACCGGCGATCGGCAGGATGCCACGGCCGTCCTTGCCGGTGCTCTCGGCCAGCAGTTGCTCGGCCCAGAGACCGAAGCTGGCCACCCCCGGCGAGGTGATAAAGGTCAGCTTGTCGCGCCCCTCGCGATAGTTGCCGCCCAGTTGCGCCCCGAGCCGCCCGCCGCGATTGGCCTCCGCCCCCACACCGGCCCCACTGGCCACCGCGGCCCGTTCCGCGCGCCCCAGCAACGTGCCCAGGTCCAGACCCATGATCGCCGCCGGCACCAGCCCGAAATGGGTGAAGGCCGAGTAGCGCCCGCCCACGTTCGGGTCGGCGCGGAAGATGGCCCGAAAGCCCTGCTCGCGGGCCACGTCGCCCAGGTGCGAGCCCGGGTCGGTCACGGCGATGAAATGCCGCCCCGCCGCCCCACCGACGGCCCGCTCCACCACCCCCCGGAAGTAACTGTAGAAGGACATCACCTCAGTGGTGGTGCCGGATTTCGAGGACACGATAAACACCGTCTTCACCGGGTCGATCGCCGCTTCCACCGCCTGCACCCAATCCGGCGCGGTCGAATCCAGCACGATCAGCTCCGGGCTGCCCGACGAGCCCTCAAACGACGCCCGCAGCACCTCCGGACAGAGGCTGCTGCCGCCCATCCCCAGCAGCACCGCATGGCGCATGCCCTCCTCACGCAGGTTCGCCGCCAGCGATTCCAACTCCTCCACCGCCGCCCGCATATTCCCCGGCGCGGTCAGCCAGCCCAGCCGGTTGGCAATCTCCCCCGGGTCCGGGGCATCGCCGTGCCAGACTGTCGTGTCGTGGCGCCAGATGCGGGCCACCACATCGTCCTGGGCCAGTTCATCCAGAACCGCCTGGGTCGCCGCGTCGAGCCGGCCCAGCGCTCCGGCCCGGGAGGGTTGTTCGGGGCCAGTGTCGTCCACCTATGCGCCTTCCAGCAGCGCCGCCGCCTTGCCGGCCACGTCCTCCAGCAGGATGTCGTAAGCATCGGCGAAGGCCTGCACCCCGGCGGCCAGCAGCTCGTCGGTGATCTCTTCCAGGCTCACCCCGGCCGCCGCCAGTTCTTGCAGGTGCGCCTTCGCCCCGGCCATGCCGTCCTCCAGCGTCAACCGCGCCTCGCCGTGGTCCTCCCACGCCGCCGCCGTCGCCGGCGGCAACGTGTTCACGGTGTCCGGCGCGATCAATTCCTCCACGTAGAGCACGTCGCTGTAGGCGGCGTTCTTGGTGCCGGTGCTGGCCCAGAGGCAGCGCTGCACGCGGGCCCCGGCGGCCTTCAATTCTTCCCACTGCCGCCCGGCAAAGATGTCCAGGTAGGCCCCGTAGGCCGCGATCGCATTGGCCACCGCCGTCTTACCCAGCATGCTCTCCAGCCCGCTCTCGCCGGCGTCGATCCGCGCCTGCAAGCGGCCATCGGCGGCGGTGTCGACGCGGCTCACGAAGAACGACGCCACCGAGGCCACCGACCCCACGTCGGCCCCGGCCGCCTTGCGATCGGCCAGCGCCGCCACGTAGGTCTCGGCCACCTCGCGGTAGGCATCCAGCGCGAACAGCAGCGTCACGTTCACGTTCACGCCCTCGGTCAGCAGCGTCTTGATGGCCGGGACCCCGGACGCCGTCGCCGGAACCTTGATCATCAGGTTCGGCCGGTTCACCACGCCCCAGAAGCGCCGCGCGTTGGCCACCGTGCCTTCCGTGTCATCAGCCAGATGCGGCGACACCTCCAGGCTCACAAAGCCGTCCGCGCCGTCGGTTTCGTCATACACCGGCCGCAGAACATCGCAGGCTTCCTGGATATCGCAGATCGCCAGCTTCTCGTACACCGCCTCGGTGTCCAGCCCGGCCTTCGCTCCCTCCAGAACTACGTCGTCGTAGGCCGACGAACCGGACACCGCCGCCTGGAAGATGGACGGATTCGACGTCACGCCAGCGATCCCTCGATCGCGCAGCGCCTGCAACTCACCCGACTCAATCATCTCCCGGCTGATCTGGTCGTACCAGGGGGACTGTCCCAGATCGCGCAGGCTCCAGAGGGCCGACTTGGCCATGCTTTTTCTCCTTCTGGATTCCGTTTGTCTACGGGTTTACTCGCCGGCGATGCCGCCGGTCGACTCTTCAATCGCCATCACTTTGTCCAGGCGACGCTGGAAGCGCTCCTCCGGGACATAGATTGCCGTCAAGTAGGCGGCCACGATCTCCTCGGCCACCGCGGTGCCGACAATCCGTCCGCCCAGGCAGAGCACGTTCATCGCGTCATGTTCCACGCCCTGGT
>JASLPR010000086.1 GCA_030744875.1 Chloroflexota bacterium | reverse complement strand
AAGGCTTCCATCTCTTCGGGCGACAGATCCTGGAATACCTCAATCGAGGACAGCATCTGGATCTTCTTGGAGGAGAATCCCACCTTCGGCTCCGGGGCGCTCTAACCGGCGCGTCGGAGCCCGATTCTGCGGTCTATTTGGTCGATGACGCTTCCTTCAATTCTGCTAGGAGCCAGCCCTCGTCCGGATTTCCGAGTGACACCATCGCGTCGTTAAGCACAAACGTCGGCACCGCCACAACCACGTCAGGCGCTTCGGCCCCCGACTCGCTCAGGTGTACAGCCCTAACATCGATCTCGGGACAGCTGTCGGCGGCCACCGCCGCGAGTCTGGCGGACTCGGCGCAGGTGGTGCAGCCATCGGCTACATAGATGTCGAGTCGAGTCGGTATTGCCGGGCCGCCGGGGAATTCGGTATCAGTCGCGTTCATCGGGGGACAAGATATCAGCGGGCGGGGTCGCTTATGGTGAGAATCGCGACACATCCGCCCGGCGACGGTTATCAGCCGGCCCAGGGGGCGTAGAACTCCGCGGGAAACGCCGGCGGGCTCGCCAGCGCCGCAGCGATGTCGGCGTCAATCTGCTCCTTGAGTTCCGCGACCCCGGCGAAGCGCCTTTCCGGCCGGAGATACTGCTCGAAATAGACCCGGACTGACCGATCGTAGAGGTCGCCGTCGAAGTCCAGCAGGTGGGCCTCCAACAACTGGCGGCCGTCTCCAAACGTGGGGCGTGTGCCCAGGTTGATCACGGCGCGCTGCAGGGCGCGATCTTCGCCGGATACCAGGACGCGGCCGGCGTATACCCCCCGGGCCGGCACGACCCGGTCGGGCTCGATCTCGAGGTTGGCGGTGGGGAAGCCGAGTTCGCGCCCACGCCGGTCGCCCCGGGCTACCCGGCCGGCATAGCTCGGCAGGCGCCCGAGCGATTCGACGCCGCGCTCCAGGTCGGGCAACTCGATCAAATCGCGGACCATCTGGCTGCTCACTCGTTGTCCGACGATCACCGGATCGACCACCTGCAAATCGAATCCGAGGCGCCGTCCGATTTCGCTCAGCTCATCCACGCCGGCGTGGCGCCCGGTCCCCATCCGCGCCTCGCGGCCGACGACCAAGACCGCCATCCCGAGACGGTCGCGCAGTTCAGCAAGGAAGTCGTCGGCGGTCCGTCGGGCAAACTCCTCATCGAACGGGATTACTTCCACATGATCCGGGCCGGCGTGGGCGAGCAGATCGAGGCGATCTTCCCGGGAATTGAGAAGCGGGACCCTGGCAGTAGGCCGCAAGACTCGGAGCGGGTGCGGCCAGAAGGTCATAACCAAGCTGCGGCCATCCAGATGGTCGGCGGCGGCGCGGGTGGCCTGGATCAACGCCCGGTGGCCGAGGTGGACTCCGTCTAGCTTGCCGATGGTCACGGCCGTTGGGCCATCCAGGATCAGGGCCTCACTCGGGGTAACGATATCACTCACGGCGCGCCACCAGCCTGGCCGGGCATCACGATTCGGGGACGAAGGCCGGTTCCGGCGACGGCTTCACCCATTCCCAGAAACGCGCCGTCGTTGCCGTAGACCCGCAGGTTCCCGGACGCGGCGTCCCAGGCGACGTGATTGCCATTCACGAAGCGGCGGTGCGCGGCCGGTCCCAGAACGGCCCCGGGATAGGGCAGGACCGCCTGGTCTGCGGGATAAGCGATGGCCTCCAGGTAGCCACCGGCGATGGCGTCGACGGCTTCATCCAGCGGTACGGCCCGGCCCACCGCAAACGGCCCAACGCCCGTTCGCCGCAGCCCGGCCAGGCAGGCGACCGTGCCGAGCCCACGGCCGAGGTCGCGAGCCAGGCTGCGTATGTACGTGCCAGCCCCGCAGCCGATATCCAGCGCGGCCACCAGCCGCCCCCGGTTGCCGGATTCGCCGGTCATCCGGGCGAGGCCCACGGCAACGAGATCCTCTCCCGACCACCAGGCGATATCGATGATGTCGAGCGAATGGATCTCGATAGTGCGCGGCGCCAGCTTCGGCGCGTCCCCACGGCGGGCGAGATCGTAGGCACGCTGCCCGCCGATCTTGATGGCCGAGTAGGCCGGAGGCCACTGGGATTGCTTGCCCACCATCGCGGCGACGGCGGCGCGCAGCGTGCTCGTTCCCGGAACTCGAGGGGAACGGGCGACCATCTCGCCCTCGAGATCGTGAGTATCGGTTTCCACGCCGAACATCACCCAGGCCAGGTACCGCTTGGGCTGGCGATGGAGGAAATCGATCATGCGGGTGGCGCCGCCGACCGCGATCGGCAGCACGCCGTCGGCCAGCGGGTCCAGCGTCCCGGCATGCCCCACCCGTCCAAAACGGCCGGCCCGCTTGATTGCGCTGACGACCCCGGAGGACGTGAGCCGCCGGGGCTTCATTACGTTCAGGAAGAAGTCGCGCGAGGCGGAGTCGATGGTCGCTCAGATTCCTTCGGGGGCGGGTTCGTCGGCCTCATCGTCGGGCAGGTCGAGTTCGTTGATCATGCCGATGACCTCCATGCCCCGCTGGTAGCTGGTGTCGTACTCAAACCGCAGCTCGGGGATCAGGCGGGTGCCGAGGGTCTGGCCGAGCAGGTGGCGGATGAATCCCCCGGCCCGATCGAGGGCGGTGGCCGTCTCGCGGACATCGGCTTCGTCGCCGTAGACGGCATAGTAGATGCGCGCGAAGGACATGTCGTTGCTGACTTCGGTGCGCGTGATCGTAACGAAGCCGAGGCGCGGATCGCTTACCTTCTGCTGTAGGATGGTCGCGAGTTCACGCTCGATCTGCGATGTCAGGCGTTCGACCCGGCGGTTCATAGCGGTGCCCCAACTGCTCGCGAGGGACGATCAGGCGGTTGCGGGCCCTTCTTCCTCATGAAAAGCCTCCAGGATGTCGCCTTCTTCAATCTTGGGACGGACGGTGACGCCAAGCCCACACTCGTACCCGGCGGTAACTTCGTTGACCGCGTCGGCGAAGCGCCGCAGGGTATCGATGCGGGCCGTCGCAATTGTCTCGCCGCCTCGTATCACGCGGACTTCAGCGCCGCGATTCATGCGGCCTTCGGAGACGATGCCTCCGATAATCTTGAGCGCGCGCTCGGTGCGAAACACGCCGCGCACTTCGAGGCGCCCATCGATGACCTCGTGTAATTCCGGTTCGAGCTTGCCCTGCAACGCCGCGTCCACGTCGTTGATCAGGTCGTAGATGATCTGGTAGGCGCGCAGCTCAATCCCGTTCTGATCGGCGAGCCCGCGCGCGGCCGGGCTGGCCTTCACGTTGAACGCCACCACCACCCCGCGGGCGGCGATTGCCAGGTTGACGTCATTTTCGGTGATGGCGCCTACGCCGGAGAACACGATATTCGGCTTCACCTTCTCGTACCCAAGCGCCTGGATCGCCTGAACCACCGCCTCCACCGAGCCGTCGGTGTCGGCCTTGACCACGATGTCAAGCTGCTGAATGGCGCCGTGGGTGAGCTGCCGGGCCAGGTCTTCAAGCCCCAGGCGCTCGGCTACCGAAGACTCCTCGCGCGATGCGCGCAGCCCGCGAGCGGTGGCGATGCGGCGGGCTTCTTTCTCATTCTCAACGACCGCCAACTCGTCTCCCGGCCGGGGCATCCCACTGATTCCCACGACCTCGACCGGACGGCCGGCGGGCGCGGACTTGATGCGGTTGCCGTCGGCGTCGACGAGATTGCGGGCCTTGCCGCTCTGCAGCCCGATCACGTAACAGTCGCCGACCTCCAGGGCGCCGGCGACGACCAGCACGGTGGCGACCGGCCCAACACTGCGGTCGAGACGGGTTTCGATGACCGAAGCTCGCGCCGGCCCGGAAAGCCGGGCCTCGGGGGGATCCAGCTGGGTGGTGAGGTGGATCATTTCAAGCAGGTCGTCGATGCCCTGGCCCTTCAGAGCCGAGGTTTCGACCGAGACGATCTCGCCACCCATCGATTCGACCAGCAGGCTCGCGTCGGCGAGCTCGCTGAGCACCCGATTGACGTTGGCGCCGGGGAGATCCGATTTGTTGACGGCAACGATTATGGGCACTCCGGCCGACTGCGCATGGGCGATGGCCTCGCGCGTCTGCGGCATGACGCCGTCGTCGGCGGCCACGACCAGTACGACGATGTCGGTCACCTGGGCGCCGCGCGCCCGCATCGCGGTGAAAGCCTCGTGACCGGGAGTGTCGATAAAGGTGATCGGGCTGCCCTCGACCTCGACCTGGTAAGCGCCGATGCCCTGGGTGATTCCGCCGGCCTCCCCAGCGACGATGTTGCTTTTGCGGATCGCATCGAGCAGGGTCGTCTTGCCGTGGTCGACGTGCCCCATCACGGTCACCACCGGTGCGCGGGAACCGACTTCGCCCTCAACCTCGGGAATGTCGATGACCGGGGCTTCGGCCTCGGCCTCGGGCTCGGCAAGCTCGGCCTCGATCTCCATGTCGGCCAGCATCAGCGCGGCGGTCTCGAAGTCCAGCGTGGCGTTGACGTTGGTGATGATGCCGCGGCTAAATAGTTCTCCGACCAGTTCCACGCCGGTCATGTTGATCAGTTCGGCGAGTTCGCCCACATGGATCGCCTCGGACAGCGTCACCTTGTCGGGACGCTCGATTACGACCTCTTCGACCACCACTGTCTCTACCTCGGCCGGGCCGTGTTTCTTGCGAGCGGCCGGTCGCGCCGGGCGAGATGTTCTTCGTCTACGTCGTGATGCCAATATCTCCTGCGTTTCCGTCTAGTCGCTGACGTTCGTCCGGCGCTCGGTCGAGCCGGCCAGTTCTCCATGTTGGGCGCGAATCTCGGTCAGGCGCTCCATTACCAACGCCCCGCCCCTGATTCCAAGCGATCGGGCAAAGACGCCGCCTTCCAGCGCCTCGTCCCAGCAAGCTTCGGCCCCACATACGTATGCTCCGCGCCCGGCCATCGACCCACCGGGGTCGAGCGCTAGGCCACCTGCCGGCGACCGCACCACCCGCACAAGTTTAACCTTGTCGATCTTTAGCCCGCAGACGATACAAGAGCGTTGCGGAACGTGTCGAGACAAGTTGGCCGCGATGCCTAGTCGCCGTCTCCGGCCGCCTCTTCCTTGGCAGGCGCGTCAGCGGCCTCCTCGGCGGTATCGGCAGCGGCCGCGTCGGCGGTGACCGGCTCTTCGTCGGCCGGTGCGTCGGTGGCGGCCGTGTCGTCGGCGGCCGCCTCTTCGTGAGCCGGTTCGTCGGTGGCGTCGTCGGTGCTTCCCGCGGTGGTGGCCGCCGCCTCAATCGCGCCAACGATGTCGGCCTTCAGGCGCAGCCCGGTCAGCGAGATTTCGCGCTCAGCGGCGATCTCCCGGAGCCGGGCAACCGTCAGGCCGCCCAGATCAGCGGACTCACCAGCGCTGTCACCGCCGGCCACGTCGCCATCCGCCGCGAGCGGGTCCGGTGCGGCCTCCAGCTGCAGGTCTTCTGGCGCCGAGGCGTCGCGAATGTTGATGCGCCAGCCGGTCAGTCGCGCCGCCAACCGGGAGTTCTGCCCTTCGCGGCCGATGGCCAGCGACACCATGTCCGGGGCCACAAGCACGTCAGCCAGGTTCTCCTCGACGTTGATATTCACGGCGATGACCTGCGCCGGGCTCAGTGCGTTGCCGACGTAGCGCGTGGCGTCGTCGCTGAATTCGACAATTTCGACCTTCTCCGGGACCAGGTCGCGGACAATGTTTTGTATCCGCGCGCCGCGCACGCCGACACAGGAGCCCACCGGGTCGAGCCCCTCCTGGAGCGCACGGACGGCGACCTTGGTGCGGACTCCGGCGTCGCGGGCGATGTTGACGATTTCAACCGAGTTGTTGGCGATTTCCGGAATTTCCCGCTCGAAGAGGCGGCGCACGAAGTCCGGATGGCGGCGGGAAACCCGCAATTGCGGACCGCGCCCGACTTCGTTTACCTGCACCAGGTAGACGCGCACCCGCTGGTTGAGCCGCAGGTGCTCGGTGGGTATCTGCTCGCCGGGCGGCATGACGGCCTCCGCGTGGCCGAACTCGAGCACTACGCCGCGGTAATCAATGCGGGTGACTTTACCGACCATCAATTCGCCGACATGGTCGATGTAGCGGTCGAAGACCAGCGAGCGCTCGGCCTCGCGAAGGGTGAACAGCATCGCCTGGCGGGCCTTCTGGGCCGCGATCCGGCTGAAGTCGTTGGGAGTTATGTCTACTTGAACGATGTCGCCAAGTTGCAGTTCAGCGTCGATGGTGGCGGCCTCGTCCAGCGAGATTTCGGCATCGGCGTCGGAGACTTCTCCCTCGACGACCGTCCGATTGGCGTGGACGCTAAAGCTGCCCTGCCCGTCGACGTGCACGTCGATGTCCTCCAGCGCTCCGGGGAGGTCGCGATAGGCGGAATCGACCGCCGCGCGCACGGCTTCGAGGACATCGTCGGTGGTCAGGCCTTTGTCCGCGGCGATCTGCGACAGCGCCAGCTCAAATTCGCTTTTCATCGGCGCCTTCCTCGCTGTAACTGCACCCAGGCTCCGGCCTTTCACCGTCTACCCGGGAAAACAAAGAAAAGTGGGTCGGGCCCACTTTTCCATCGCAATCCACTATGTACCGCTCTCGTAAGACGGCAGTATAGCAAGCCCGCCCGACCGGTCCGTCGCGGGCCGCGGGTGGGTGGAAATCTCTATCCGAGCCGGATTCCGCGGCCGTCGAATGTCCGCAGCCGCTCGGGGGGGAAGCGCAGAAGTACCCGGTCCCCGCGGCGCGCCGCGCCATCCACCTCACCACGGACGGCGATCCGGGTGTCACTGACCAGGAGGGTCGTTAGTTGGGCGCGGTCGCTCACCAGCGCCTGAACGGATTCAACCTCCGCATCGATGCCGCCATCGGGTTCCCGCGCCGGGAACTCCACGTGCTCCGGTCGGATACCGACCGTGACGTCTTCGCCTTCCAGGATCTCCAATCTGCCCCTCGGCAGCCGCAATATTTGCCCGGCGATGCGAATCTGGCTGCCCCGGACCGTGGCCGGGATCAGATTCATGGCCGGCTCGCCGAGGAAGCCGGCCACGAACGTGTTGTGCGGCCGGTCGTAGAGTTCCCGGTACGTTCCGACTTGGACAATCTGCCCCGATTGCATGAGGGCTATCCGGTCGGCCAGAGCGATCGCCTCGCTCTGATCGTGGGTTACGTAGATCGTGGTCACCCCGAAATGGCGCAGCAGCCGCTTGAGATCGACCCGCAGGCTGGCCCGCAGCCGGGCGTCGAGGTTCGAGAGCGGCTCGTCCAGCAGGAACACGGTCGGGTCGCGGATGATGCAGCGCCCGACGGCGACGCGCTGCTTTTCGCCGCCGGAGAGCTTGCGCGGTTTGCGGTCGAGCAGTTCGCGAAAGCCGCTGCCCATGATGCGGCAGACTTCCTCGACCCGCTCTTCGATCTCGTCGTCGCGGCGATTGACCTTGAAGAAGAACGAGAGATTGCGCCGGCCCTCCATGTGGGGATACAGCGCGTAGTCCTGGAATACGACGCCCACCTTGCGGCTGCCGGGTGAATCCTCGGTGACCTCGACGCCGTCGAAGTAGATGCGGCCGGCGCGCGGGTTGGCCAGGCCGGCCACGGCCCGCAGCAGGCTGGACTTCCCGCAGCCCGACGGCCCCAGGACGGCCAGCGTCTCGCCGTCGCGTACCGAGAGATCCACCCGATCCAGTGCCTTGACCAACCCACCGTCGGCCTCAGGGCGCTGCCCCTCTTCATCCACCACGCGATCGGTGCGGGATGTTTCGTCGGCGGCCGAGCGGCGTTCCTTGTTCGGCCGGAAGTAGACGTCGACGTTTTCGATATCGATGGCAGCCATGCCGGGGTGCCCCTCGCGGTACGATCAGCTTCCGGGCGAGCCCTCGTCGGCAAGCTCGAATTTCTCCAGCAGGCGATCAACGGCCCGCAGACCGGTCATCGCGTACACCGCCGGGCCCACCGTCAGGGCGATGACGTTCAACGGGATGACCACGCTCATCGAGAGCAGCGTGATGATCAGCAGCCCCAGGGTGTTGCCGAGGTTCCCCAATGCCAGCACCGACGCATTGCGGAAAACATGGTAGAGCCCGGTTTCGGTGCGCAGCAGCAGCGGAAACAGGTATGGCTGAATCATGAGCCAGAAGAAGGTCGGCCAGATTGCCACTATGGCCAGGACCTGCACCGGCGAATCTTCCTGCGCACGGTAGAAAATAAACGCCAATAACAGCGAGTAGAGGATGAACAGATCAACGACGGTCAGCCGCCAGGCGCGGAAGAAATACCGCTTAAACCCGCGTGCAAACAAGCCCAGGGTGACGGATTCGAGCTCTTCCCGGGCGATCATGCTGTTGTAAAGGGCGGCGGTGGCCGGCCCGGTCAGGAGCATGACGACCGCGGTCACGACCGGCAGGCCGATCAAAATGTCGGGAGCGACCCGGCCGCGCAACAGTTCGTCACGAAGGCCGTCGTCGAAGAGCCGCAACGACAGAGCGAGGATTACAAACGCCCAGGGAACCATTGCCAGCGTCCAGGGCCAGTTCGCCCGTGCCACGATCGAGAAGGCCTCGTAATAGAACCTGCCCAGCGACCGCCACAGATACACGAACGGCTCAAAGAATGTCACGAAGGGAGCCTCTCGTTTTGCGTTGGGTTCGCGGCGGACGGTAAGCTCGCCGCTCGCTCCGGGATGCCGCTATTCGTGGTTGCCATTACCATTCTCCACAATGCTGATTCACAGTGGAGATTATCAAGGCCGCTTCGTTCTGCGAAACCGCGCCGGGCAACATCATCCCTCCGGAAGGGTCGCGGCGTTCCCCGACGCCCCCGGTGAGGCCGCCGGCGGGCCGGCCCGCTTGAGCGCCCATTGACCTGCGGCTTGCGGCTCTCGCTTTATTTCCTGCTGCTGGTGGCGGCGGTGCTGGCGATCTTTGGCTTCTTCGCCTCACGTCCCGGCCTCGATGTCTCCGATCTCGATCTGCCGGAACCGGACGAACTGGTGCTGGCGCGGTTCAACAGTCGCCTCGACGCCGTGGACGAACTGGTTAGGCAAAGTAAGCAGACCGGCCAGCCGGAAGCAGTGCAACTGGTGGTTACGGAGCTTGAACTGACCTCGAAGCTCGCCGAGTGGTCGTCGCCCGGGATTCTCGGGATCACCTTCTTCGACTCGCACGCGACCCTGCGAAACGGGGGGATGGTGCTGGTCGGCACCGCCAAGGCGGTCGGGGTCGAATTTCGCTACCGCGCCGACATCATCGTCAGCGTCGAGTCGGCCGAACTTCAACTGGAGGTGCGGCGCCTGCAGACCGGGCAGCTGTTCACCCCCGGCCCCGTCCGGGCGGCGCTGGTGGGACTGATCTCCCGCGCCCTTGATGTCGGGGTGCCGCGGCCGCCGATCGATGTCGAGACGCTGCTGATTTCCGAGGGCGAGATGATCATCTCCGGGTCGACCCGCGGCGTCTAGCCCCGGCCGGCGCGACTAATCGATGAGTTCGATTTCTTTGCCGTGCAGGCGCACCAGATCGCCAAAAAACCGGATGACTTCCTGCATCTCTTCGGCGGGGGGCACGCCGTCGGACCGCCGGACCACGACGTCGATCGGTAGCCCGGCGCCGTCTCCCAGGGCGACGTAGGCCTTGAGATAGGCGTTTGGATAGCGGTTCATCGCCTCTTCCAAGAGTGGCGACACCTGAGATTCAAACATCTCCACTCGCAGCCGTTGGGCCACTGTGCGTCCGGCATACCAGTTATCGGCCAAGGGTCCGAGGTGGGCTTCGTAGACCCCCTTCATCTCGCGCGGCGGACCGGGCATCGCGAACATGACCGTATCGCCCAGCGGCACCATGAACCCGGGCGCCCATCCCACCGGGTTGATGAACACGGCTGCGGTCTCCGGGACGGTGGCCATCTTCTCCAAATTGGGCGGTAATTCCTGGTCGTCGGGTATGTCGCGTCGCTGCCGGTAATTGGCGACCGCGTCGGGATCCCGGGTGACGCCGCAACCGGCAGCCGCGGCGATGGTGGCGACCGTCATGTCATCCGGGGTCGGGCCGAGCCCGCCGGTCGAAACGACCAGGCCGGTTCGGCGGGCCACCGCGTCGGCGAGTACGGCGCGGACCTCGTCGGGAGTGTCGGGCACCCCGGTGATGCGACGCACGTTGGCCCCAGCGTGGGCCAGGTTCCCGGCCAGCCAGGAAGCATTGGTGTCCTGAATGCGGCCGAGGACTACCTCGGTGCCGATGGAAACTATTTCGGCCGGACGGTCTGGATCCGGTTTCATGCGCCCCCCGGGTTGAATGGCTGGCGCCATTGTGGACTTCGCGGCCGGTTTCGATCAATCCGGGGGGAGCAATTCAACGACGACCGGCCGGTGATCGGAGGCATCGCCTTCGGCGGTTTGCACCGCGCCGACCGCCAGGCCACCGGTCGTGAAGACGTAGTCACGCTGCGGATCGGGCACGTCCCCCGGGAAGGTGACCAGGTTCAGCCCGGCGGTGATGTCCGACGCACACGAGGCCAGGACGCGGTATTCGGGCGACCCCGGAGTCATGTTGAAGTCGCCAGCCAGGATCGCCGGACGATCGATCGCCCGAAGCCAGTCGGCGACGAACCGGGCCTGGGAGAGCCGTTCCGGCGCCGAGCGCCCGAAATGGGTCGTGGCAAACACCAGTTTCCGCCCGCCGCGCTCCATGTGCAGCCGGGCCAGTCCGCGATGCTCGCGGCCTGGAACGGCGGGCAGACCGAGCCCGAGCACATCTTCGGCGACACCCTTCCACAAGAGTGCGATGCCGAACTGGTGCACGACCCGCCCCGCCAGCCAATCGCCCTGTAGATTCGGCGAGAAGAACCCCTGCATATCCAGCGCGGCGGCCAACTCGCAGCAATGATCGACTCCGGCCGAGCGCGGCCAGTTGCGATCGGCCTCCTGGATCGCCAGCAGGTCCGGGGAGAGATCCCGCAACAGGTCAATCTGGCGGTCGAAGGCAGGTGCGCCGGTAGCGTCCCGACCGGCGTGAAGATTGAAGCTGACGACCCGGAGGCCGCTATCGCGGGATGCTGTCGGGCTAGGGCTCAAGCTGCTGACGTTCGATCGGCTCCACCGTGAAATGCAGGCGCTCGCCTCCGGCCGCGGCGGCCTCGTCGATCACTTCTTGTACGTAGGCCTGGATTCGCGATGGGTTCGGCATCAGAACCTTGGCGCCGTTCTCGGCCTCAATCGGATAAACGCGGCTGTCGGTGTAGTCAATGTTGACGGAGATGATCGCGACTCCGGGAATCCCCAGGGCGAGTTTTGCCAGCGAAGGCATGTCGCCGAATGGCAGGTCGGTCTCGAACGTATCGGTGAGCTGGCCGATCAGCGCCGGCGCCTGCAGGATGAGCTTTGGCGAGAGCGCCTGGCTCTTCATCGCGATCAGGAAATCCTGCTGCCGGTGGATGCGCCCAAAATCACCCTCCGGGTCCTCCCAGCGGGTACGCACGTAGCGCAGGGCGGTATCGCCGTCCAGGCGTTGCGGGCCCGCCGACAAGAGAAACGGCTCAAAGCCGTCGTCGGCCGCGTTCGGGTAGCTGTAGTCGGCGATGTCGCGCCGCACGTCTATATCGACTCCGCCAAAGAAGTCGACCAGGCGCACAAACCCGTCAAAGTTCATGATGACGTGATAGTCGATCGTGAATCCCAGCAGCTCCCCAACCCGGCGGCGCAGGTTGTCGGGCCCCTCGTAGAACAGGACGCTGTTGATTCGGTACGGCTCGGTCTCGCAGAGGTCCACGCAGATGTCGCGCGGCACCCCGACAACGATTACCGAGTCGGATTGCGGATCGATGCGAACCACCAGCATGGTGTCGGTCTTGGCGAAGGGATCGTCCGGACGCTGGTCGGTTCCGAGCAGCAGGAAGGACACCGGGCGATCTATCGGCCAGTCGGGCACCAGTTCCAACGGGCTCGCGATCTTGCCGGGAAGCTCCACCACCGGGCGAACCAGGTCGCCCACCCGCTGGCGAAAGTCCGGGCTGGCGACTTCCGGCGCCACGAGCTCCGGTTGAATCAGCGACGCCTCCACCACTTCGCTCTGGAGTGCGCCAATCTCTTCCTCGGGAGAAAGCGACCAGACCGCGGCGGCCAGAAAGATGGCGATGACGAGGACACCAAACGCAGCGGCAAGACCAACGAATTCGGATGGGTCTCGACGGGGCCTACGGAAACGCCTAGATCTGACCAATTGCGCCCTTCACACGGAGGTCGTCCACTCGATCCAGCCTACCGACCTCCCGGTGGATCGTTGCGGACGCGGCATAGAGTATCACCGCCCCCGGCGAGTGGGTAGGAAGATCACCGGCAATGGAGCCGGATCGGGTCGGCGCCGGTATTTGCAATTCTATAACGGGAAGACTTGGATTCGCCCCTCGGATTCGCGCAGCGTGCAGTGATCGATCTGGCGATCCACCACCAGCACCAGCGATCCGATCCCGACCACGGTTCCTTCGTAGATTTCGCCGCTGACCACCAGACGGGGCGCCCGGGTGTCCTCCTCTTTTTCGCCCTCCTCGCCGTCTTCGCCCGCTTCGGCGACCGCCGTGGCCTCGGTCTCCTCAACTTCCTCAAGATCGGGCGTCCCTCCGACCTCGGACATCTGCGAAGGTACCCGGGCCTCCAGCAGCGCCTCGACCGTCTTTGCTTCGGACCCCGGATTGCCGACCGCGACAATGGTCCGCACCCCAGTCGGCGCGCCGATTGATTTGGCATGGATGGCCATGCCGGCAGAGACCCGGCCGCCGACGATTCGCCCGCGTCCACCGACCATTATCTTGCCTAGCACGCCGACGTTGGAGCGCACGACGTCTTCGCCCACCAGGAGGTCACCGCCTGCTGTCACATTGCCCGCCTGCAGGTACTTGACTTGGATGTCTCCGCCGGCCAGCAGGGCGCCTTCGCGACCATCGGATTCCCCGAGGAAGCCGGCGGTGATCGTGACATCACCGGCGACGGCCAGGTGCGCGTCCTCCACGCTGCCCCCTACCGTCAGGTTGTCGCGAACTTCGATGGTGAACCCGGGACGCACACCGCCTTTGACCTCGACACTCTCGGGAAACCGGATATTGCCGGTGGAGAAGTCGACATCGTCCGGGACTTCCATAATCTCGGTGACCTCGACCTTCTCGCCGTTCAGCACCGGTTCGCCGGAGACGGTGGCCTTGAGGATATTTCCGTCGACTTCCGTGTTATCGCCGGCGAGTGCGGCGAGGTCGACCGGCTCGCCCGGAGTCTGCGGCAGATCGGCGCCCAGCACGGTGTGACCCATCGTGCCCTCGGTCGCGGGGATGGCTTCGACTAGAGTTTCCCCGGATAGGATCTGATCGTGGGCGAACAATTCGTACCAGTCGACCGTATTTAGCTCTTCCATCTCGTCATCGGTTAAGACCGAGATGAGTCTTGAATTTGTACTCGATCGAGCCGTTGTCGCCGTCCACCAGCGCGACCCCCTGGGCAATCTGCCAGGGGACGACGAGCGGTCTGGTCAGGGCGCGTTCGAGCAGGATTTCGCTGATGCCGAAGGTGACGCCCAGGGCGACCAGATCGGCGTCCACCTCTTCCCGGGGCAACACCGTGTCGAATTCGAGACTGGAGTTGAGCAGCCAGGCCCGCATCTGGTCCTCGGATACCAGGATGGTGAACGACGGCCCCTCGTATTCCGGAGCGGCATCCGACTCGGAACCGTCGCCCTCTTCGGCGGCCTCGCCGGCTTCGCCACGCTCCGCAGCGCCGCTGTCGGCGGAATCTTCCCTAAGTAGCTCGGCGGCGGCCACGGTACGGGTGGCGCCAACCGACCCTCCTCCGGTCAAGACAATCGCCTCGCCGGTGGGTTTCGCCAACTCAGCGTGCCAGACGGCCTCCGCACCCTCGGGCAGCGGCAGACCAGAGAGCGCATTCTCCAATTGCTCGGCGTCGATCGACCGACCGCGCCCCGACGGTGGCGTGACAATCAGGTAGAAGCGTTCGTTGCGATAGCCGACCAGGAATTTGCCGTGTACGCGCGGCTCGGGCGGCTTCAGGTGTACCCGGACTTTGACCTTGTCCGAACCGATCCCCAGTTTGGGCTTGGTCTCCTCCAGCACCTCGTGCCCGACCCGGTCCGAGGACACGCCCATAGCCCGGGCGCCGGCCTCAATTCCGGCCTCGACGCTCGGCGCCACCACCTCGATGATCTTCGGTTTTCCTTGCGCCTTTGAAGTGTCTTGAGCCATCCGGGCCCCACGGTGTCAGGCCACGCCGTTCTAACAACAATTTAGTCCATCCCCGGACCGGTACTCGGTCACACTGCTTCCCGACCCCACCACCACCCCGTAGAATGCCGGCAAAGAAGCTCGCGCCGCCGGTTGGGCCATTGCCCGTCCGCCGCCGTCCAATGAGAGGGATCGCAACGTGCAGGTGGATTCGCGGCCGGTAGGCGGGGTGCGATGGCCTTGATCACGGTGGTCGGGAGCATCAACACCGACCAGGTGATCGCGCTGCCGGCGCTGCCGCGCGCCGGGGAGACGGTGCTCGGCGGCGATCTGCGGACGTTTGGCGGCGGCAAGGGCGCCAACCAGGCGACGGCCGCCACGCGCCTGGGCGGCCAAGTGCGCATGATCGGCAGGATCGGAGCCGATGCGTTCGGAGCTGATCGCCGGCGCGAATTGCTCGACGCCGGCATCGACGTCGGCGGCATCCGGGTGGACCCGGCGGCCCCCTCCGGAGTGGCGCTGATCCTGGTTGACGCCGGCGGCGAGAACATGATCGCGCTGGCCCCGGGAGCCAACGCCGGCCTGACGCCGGACAAGGTGGCCGAGTCCTGGGAACCGGGGACACGAGTGGCGCTGGCCGTCCTGGAGGTCCCGCTGGCGGCCGTGGAAGAGGCCTTCCGACGCGCCCGCGCCGACGGCGCCGAGACCATCCTGAACGCGGCCCCCCCGATGGAACTGCCCAGGTCGCTGCTGGATTGCGTGGATCACCTGATCGTCAACGAGACCGAGGCCGAGCTTCTGTCCGGAATCGATGCCGGTGACCGCGCCGGGGCGTTCGCGGCGGCCGCCCGACTGCGTGAAGGGGTGTCCAAATCAGTGATCGTAACCCTGGGCAGCGATGGCGCCGTGCTGTACACCGCAACGGGGCGGCACCTTCCGGCGTTCGAGATAGAGGCCGTGGACACGACCGCGGCCGGAGATGCCTTCTGCGGAGCGTTCGGCCTGGCTCGCGCCCGCGGGACCGATCTGCTTGAATGCGTGCGCTACGCTTCGGCCGCCGGAGCGCTGGCGGCGACCCGCGCCGGGGCGCAACCGTCGCTGCCAACCGCTTCGGAGATGGAGGAATTGCTCGGTTGAACGATCTCCTGAATCGGCGAATACCGCTCTGGGCGCTGGCGGTACTGCTGATCGCGGTGGCGACGCTCGTGGTTGTCGCGCTGCGACTGTCGCCGGAGCCGGTTGTCGAAGCGCCGATCGCTGCCGCTCCCACCGCGGCGTCGGAGGCGCTGCCGACCCCCAGCACGACCCCGGAGCCGTCCCCCAAGCCGGCTCCCACGACTACGGCGGAGCCGACCTCGACGGCAACTCCGGCGGCGACTCCGACCGCAACCACTACGCCCGCGCCGACGCAGACGCCCAGCCCGACCGCCACCCCGTCGCCGACTCCCGAGCCGACGCCGACTCCGACGGCAACCCCCATCGGTGGGCACCTCCCCGCCACGGTGGGTGGGATTGCCTTCGCGACTGATGCCCATGAGGTGCTGGACGCGCTGGCCAGCCTCCCCCCCTCCCCACCCCACTTTCGCCCCGGCGAGCGCATCTTCACCGCGTTCCGCCTGCAGGGCGCGACCCTCGGCGCGGTCATCCGCAGAGTCTGGTACCGGGATGGGGAACAGGTTGGAACCGGCGAGTCCGTCGTGGCCGATCCCCTGGAAGTCATGAACGGCAACGTTGGTGAACGCTGGGGCATGCCCGGGGGGTTCTACGAATTGGTCATCTGGGACGAAGCTCGACCGATCGCGTCGGCGAGCTTCACCGTCGACCTGGGGGAGCTGCGCCTGGAACGGGTTGCGTTCACCCGCGAGGTCGACGCCCTCGGCCTGCCGCTGGAATCCGCCCACTTCTTCCCGCCGGGTACCGATCGAGTCCTGGTCAGCTTCCAGGCGTTCAACATGCCCACCGGCTCGATCCTGGAGATCGAGCGAATCGTGAACGGCGCCCCCGAGCAGTTGGAAGAGTTCCTGTGGCCGCCGGAATACAGCAGCGGACCCGGCTCTTTCCAGATCATGGTGATGGATCTCACCCCACCGGGTCGTCCCGCCGAGGCCGGCAATCATCGAGTGCGGATCAGCGTGGACGGGGCCGTCATGATTACGGACATCGTCCGCATCGAGAGCGGCGACGACTCCTGAGTCGAACCACCTGATGGTGAGCACGTAGGGTAGTCCAAGCCGGGGGCGGGGGTTGTTTTGAGACGATGGCCGTTGGTGCTGGTCTTTGTGGTGGCCGTGTTCGCCGCGTTCGCCGGTGGCGCGCTCTGGTCGACGGCCGGCCGCGCGGAGCCAGAGTCGCCCGTCGCGACCGCGGCGTCACAGGCTGCGCCGGATCGACCCTCACCGACCGATTCCATTCTCACGCCGGAAGAGGAGGCGCCGCCCCTATCACCTGTCCCCATCGCGACACCCTCGACCGCGCCGACCACCGCCCGGCCCCCCCCCCCCCCCCACCCCCACCCCACAACCAAAAAAATAGCCAAAACCACCACCCACCCCGGGACCCACCAAAAAATAAACCCCCGAGCCGCCAACACCAAAACCAACCACAACCCCCACCACCACACCCACCCCCCTCAAAGTAGCACC
>JASLPR010000085.1 GCA_030744875.1 Chloroflexota bacterium | reverse complement strand
CTCGCCTGCATGAAGTTGGAGTTGCTAGTAACTGCAGGTCAGCATACTGCGGTGAATACGTTCCCGGGCCTTGTACACACCGCCCGTCATGCCATGGGAGTCTGTAATACCTGAAGATGGTGAGCCAACCCTTTTTTTAGGGGGGCAGCTATCTAAGGTGGGACAGGCGACTGGGGCAAAGTCGTAACAAGGTAGCCGTACCGGAAGGTGCGGCTGGATCACCTCCTTTCTAGGGATAACCACCATCGGAAACGATGGATTATCCTGTCGATGCATAAGCTGGACATGGACTTCGGTCCGAAGGTCGACTGACTCGCTCACAAGAGCAGGAATTCGTGATTCTCCCTCTCTCCGCTTTTCCGGCCACTACTTCAGTTGTTGAGGTGCTTCCGCCGAGCAGACCGAGCCGTCGCGCCACGCGCGAGGAAAGTCCGCACTCCACAGGGCACAGGTAGCGGGTAACACCCGTCCGCCGTGAGGCGAGGACCAGTGGCACAGAGACCAATGCCGGGTAGAGCCGGAGTGAAAAGGCCAAACTCTTCCTGGAGCAAGCCCAAGCAGGGAACCTGAGCGGCCCGCTCCGCTCACTCGTGAGCAAGTTCCCGGGTAGGGCGCAAAGAGGACCGGAGCAATCCGGCTCCCAAGATAGATGACGGCTCTCGACAGAATGCGGCTTACAGGTCTGCTCGGCCCTTCCTTTTCCCCGGCATCCCAACCACTCTTCAGTCCACCGCGTCCCCCAACCGCCACCAACGCGATTCCCATTGCCGCGCGCCGCTCCCGCAACCCCCTCGGGAGATCCCCGTGACCCCCCGCCGCGCCTTCATCGAAGTCCTCTTCAGTTACCTCGCCGGCGTCTTCATGTTCTCCGCCATCGGCAGCGTGGCCATCCTCTTCATCGCCGGCGTCGTCACCGATACCGAGACCACCGGAACGCGACTCCCCTACGTCGCCGGAGTGGTCGTCTTCGTCGCCCTCCTGCTCGCCACGAGGTTTCAATTCCGGGTCCGCTACCGGCTCAAGATCGCCGGCAAGCGTGTCAAAACCAGCGAACCAATCCCCCAGGAGTGGATCGACCTCGTTTCCGACGATCGCGACTCGGCCGACAACTAGTCCGTTCGCCCGCGTGACCCCCGTCGGCCCGAGCCGCTAGAGTACGCGCACCACCCGAGCCCACCTGAATCCGCCCGAAGGAGCCGTAAGCATGCTCAAGAACACCGATCCGCTGCTCAACGCCGACCTGCTCTACATCCTCGCCTCCATGGGGCACGGGGACGAGATCGCCATTGTCGATGCCAACTTCCCTGCCGAAGCCATGACCGAGCGCCTGGTGCGCCTCGACGGCGTCAACGCCACCCGCGTCCTCGAAGCCGTCCTTTCTATTTTCCCCCTCGACGACTTCGTCGAGCGCCCCGCCGCCGTAATGGAAGTCGTCGACAACCCCGACGACGAGCCCGTGACCGTGCGCGAATTCAAGGCCGCCGCCGCCGCCGCCGAGGGCCATCCGATCGAATTTGAGGCCGTCGAGCGCTTCGCCTTCTACGACCGCACTCGCGAGACGTTCGCTGTCGTCGCCACCGGCGACCGCCGCCTCTACGGCAACGTCATCCTCGTCAAAGGAATCGTCCGCCCCGACTAGCCGCGCCCGCGCACCCGAGCCCCCCGACGAAATTCCCGAATATGTCCCCCGTAAACGTGCCATCAGCGCCCCGCCCGTGTAACCTTTCCAGGCGGGGTGGAGCAGTGGCAGCTCGTCGGGCTCATAACCCGGAGGTCGTCGGTTCGAATCCGACCCCCGCAACCAAACTGGGCGATCCTTTGGGGAGTCGAAAGACCGCGCTCACGAGCGTGGCCGGAATCCGTGACCGATCAGCAATGATTCCCGCGCGTCGCGGATACCCGCTCGCACCGTCACTTCCGGCAGTACTTTGAAAGCCGCGTCCCTCCGCTCGCTGCTGGACGAGCAGGCCGACCCGGCGCGCGCGCGCGCCGTAGCCCGGTACCTCAAGCTCAACACCCGCGAAGTGCTCGGCGTCCCCGTGCCGGCCGTTCACAAGACCGCCGTCGAGTTCGTCCGCGCCTGCGGCCTGCCGGAGGACCTGGACCGCCTCGACCGGTGGTTCGCCGGTTCTTTCGAAGAGGCCCTCTGCGCCGTGTTCTTCATGGGCGCGCAGCCCGCCTACACCCCTCGCCAGTGGTCAGTGATCGAGCGGTGGTGCGCCGCCCCCGACACTTGGGCGCTGGCCGATCCCATCTCCGTCATCCTCCTCGCCGGATTTCGCGGCGAAGGGGTAATCGACGACGATCTTCTCCGCGCCTGGATCGCCACCGAAGAGCCGTTCTGGTTCCGCCGCATTGCCCTCGTCGCCACCACCGCCATCAACCATGGCGGCCCCGGCGGACCGACCAAAGCCCAGCTGCGTCGACTCGGTCGGGTACCGGCATTTGGCGAGCCCGCCCCCGAACTCACCCTCGAGCTCCTCGAACGCAGCATCCCGGACAAGCGCCACTTCATCCGCCTGGCCATCGGCTGGGCCTTGCGGGTGCTAGTCGAAATCGAACCCGTCGGAGTCGCCCGGTTCGTGCAGGCCCATCGCCCCCGCCTGACTCGGGCTATGCTCAACAAGGCCCACCTAGACGACGACGGCCGGCGCAAGCCGTAGCCTCCACCGGCGGCGGCGCCCCGATCAAATACCCCGGAAAGGCCCACCCCCGAATGACCCTCCTCATCAACGAAAGTGAAGTCGAAAACCTCGCCGATATGCCGATGGCCATGGAGGCCATCGAAGATGTCTTCCGGATGCAGAACAGCGGCGCGGCCATCAACTCGCCGCGGCGCCGCGTCAGCGGCGGCACCACCACCCTGCAACTGATGGGTGGTGCCGTCCCCGGTCTCGACCGCATCGGGTTCAAGGCCTACGTCGGCGGCGTAGGCGGGGCCCGGTTCATCGTTAATCTCTATCGCGAATCCACCGGCGAGCTCGACGCGATCATTGAAGCCGGCCACCTCGGCCAGCTCCGCACCGGCGCCGCGAGCGGCGTATCGGCGAAGCTCATGGCCCGGCCCGACGCCGGCGTCGCCGCAATCATCGGCAGCGGCTACCAGGCCCGCACCCAGCTTGAGGCCGTCGCCCGCGTCCGCAAGCTCACCGCCGCGCGCGTACACAGTCGCGACGCGGCCCGTCGCGAAGCCTTCGCCGCCGAGATGAGTTCCAGACTCGACCTCTCGGTCGTCGCCTGCGCCACCGGCCGGGAAGCCTGCGTCGGGGCCGACCTCATCGTCACCGCCACCAGCAGCGCCGAGCCGGTCTTGGCCGGGGATTGGATCGAGCCCGGCGCCCACGTCATGGCCACGGGCGCCAACCGGATTCAAGCCCGCGAACTCGACGCCGCAGCGCTGGCTTCCTTCGACCTGGTCGCCGCCGACGACATTGGGCAGGCAAAGATCGAGTCCGGCGACCTCACCGCTGCCGTGGCCGCCGGCGACTTTGCCTGGGAGGACATCGTCCCGCTGGCCGACATCGCCGCCGGTGCCGTCGAAGGGCGTGGGGACCCCAGGCAGCGGACGCTGTATAAGTCACTTGGAATCACCATCTGGGACATCGCCCTCGCCGATCGCGTTTACCGCGCGGCCCGCGCCGCCGGAGCCGGCGCCGAAATCGCGATGTATCAGACGGTCCAGGGCTGAAATCGGTCGGCAAACCGGGTCATCAGGCACTAGAATGCGGACTGGCCGCATGAACGCTGGCCACCCCGCCCCCATCGTCTAGAGGCCTAGGACAACACCCTTTCAAGGTGTAGACAGGGATTCGAATTCCCTTGGGGGCACCAACCAGATCGCCACGGAGCGTCGATCGCGGCGCAGCCCCTACGATGTCGACGTGTAGGTGCTGATCAGCAATCCGGCCGCGTCGTACAACAGCGCCGCGTCCATTTCCGTGTCATGCCAGACATCCGGCTCCGTCCATTTCAGGTCACCCTCGGCGCTGCCGCTGGCGATCACCATGGTGCTATCCGCGGTCAGTTGAAATTCCGGCGGGAACACAAACCGCTCGTCGCCGTTCTGGCTCACCAACACCCACAGCGCCATGTCCACCGCGTAGGCGCCGCGATTCCTGATCGTCACCGTCTCCGCCGTCGGAGTTGGCGTCGGGGTGACCGTCGGCGTCGCGGTCGGCGTGGCGGTCGGGCCGGCGCCAGGCCCACCCGGTAGGGTTGGAGTCGGCGTCACCGTTGGTGTCGGCGTGTGCGAGGGGAGAATCCGCTCGACCACAACCGACCGCGGGCGCTCCGGCTCGCTGGTGGGTGACGGGGTGGGAGTTGGCGGGACCGGGGTGGCTCGCAGACGGGGCGGCGGATTGGCGGCCTCTGCCAGTAACTCGACGGGCACGCCCTCCACCGAGGCTTCTTCCACCACTGCCGCCGCCTCGGCCTCCGCTTCGGCGGCCACCTCCGCGCTGCCACAGGACATTGCCATGAAGATGACGGAGAGCCCGAGCAGCGCCGGTAGCAGGCTCCATCTTGCGACTCCCGGCTAGGTTCTCACGACGGTCAAACCCCGGGCAGCAGCCAATTCGCCAGCAGGATGGCGAACGCCGCCATGGCGATAAAGGCGCCGATTACGATCAAGATCGTCACCAGGCACGAAAGCGGACTCGTCGTGCTGCGCTTCGCCATGCTCGCTCCGGTTGCTCAACGCCAGCCCGGGACCCACCAGGCGGCTCACCGGATTCTACTCGCTCAAACCGGCGTTTCGTCCCGATCCGCGGCGGCGGGCCGGTTGGCGCTGACCTCCAGTCGGTGCAGCGTCCGCATCGACGCCAGCATCGCGCGGCCCGCGGTCAGCGGTTTCCGGCCCTCCCGTACCGCGTCGACGAACTCTACGTTCTGCCGCGGAATCGACGCCTCGTTCAGGTCCAGGTGCTTCGTGGTGGCATCGTGACTCGAAAAGTGGTCACCCTCCAGCGTAAAGGTGTCCTCCTCACAGATGAAGCTGATCCGCACCCGCTGCTCCGACACATGCGCGTTGTAGGACATCGCGTACGAAGCGATTCCCCCGCCCGCGAACTGCAAGTGCGCTCCCAGGTCCCGGCTTATCCCGCCGTGGCCACCGGACGGTCCCAGTACCGCTTCGGCGCGCTCCGGTTCCTTGCCAAACAGCCACACCGCGTCGTCCACCACATGCCCGGCGTGGTGCCACAGCAGGTTGTCGGTCCAGCTACGCCGCGAGCCCGCGAATCCCTCGTCGGAGCGCCGAAAGAAGTGCCACTCGCAGTGCAGATGATGGAGGTGCAAATCCCCTTCCGAGATCCGTCGCTTGAGACCGCGAATGAAGGGTCGGTAGCGGTGCGTGTGGCAGATCATCAGCGTCCGCCCGGCGGCGTCGGCCAGCGCGCAGAGTTCCTCGGCCGCGGCCAGTCCCAGGGCCATCGGGATTTCCAGCAGGACGTGCTTGCCCGCCGCCAGGGCCGCCCGAGTCTGTTCGTAGTGAACCTGGCTCGGCGACGCCACCAGCACCGCATCGATTCTCGGTTGGGCCAGGGCTTCGGCTAGGTCGGTGGTCGCCAGCGCGGCCCCGCAGGTCTCGGCGAATTCCCGGGTTGGGCCGATCCGCCGGCCCATCACCACGTCGATGCCCACCCCGTCCATCGCCAGCAGCGCGTCCCGGTGGTGCGCCGCGATCGCGCCGTAGCCGGCTATGCAGAATCGCATCGACCCTCCGGGCTCCACACCGCGATCGCAACGTCCGGGAACCGACTGCCCCCCCATCGCAGCTACCGGTTCTCGATCCCGGGGACGCTCCGCCCCTCCTCAAGATCGAGCCGCTCGCATACGCTGATCTTGTCCGCCAGGTGCGCCAACCCCATTGGCTCCAGGAAGCCGCGATGCCGCTCGACGAAATCCGGATTGGCCTTCCTGTCTAACAGCCCCTGGTTAAACTCCGCGATCTCGGCCGCGGTGCGCGGCGCCATTCTTGTAGATACCCAGCCCCATACCGCCTCGTCATCGGGCAGCTCCGCCAGGGCCTCGACGAACTCGTCGATGTCGATTTCCAGGAAGTCGGTCAGCACCTTCGAGAAGCCGATGCGCGAGAAGTACTCGCCAACCGTCCCCGCCAGGTCGGCGCGACCCTTGTCGATTGCCCGTGGAATGAACGCGATCCCGTGCAACTCGGCTCCCGGGCTGCGCGGATACTCTCTGGTCAGATCCATGGTTGAGTTCCTCTCATCAGCGGTTTTCGTCCCACTCCAGCCGTTCGTACATCGTCAGGATCTCGGCCAGGTGCTCGATGCCGATGCCGGCCAGGTAGTTGCGATGCCACTCGATCTGCTCCGGCGTCCGCGCCCGTCGTTCGATCGCGTACCGGTTGTACCGCGCAATCTCTAGGTTTCCCGGCATTGCCGCGTTTGCGGTGATCCAGGCGCGAATATCTGCGTCGGTCGGATTCTCGCACAGCGCCTCGAAGAGCTCCTCCGGCGTGATTCCCAGCAGGTCCAGCCCCGGGGCCGACTGGCCCCCGCGGAACAGGTACTCGCCCCCCTTGCCGGCCAGCTCGGCCCGCGCTTTGTCGATCGTGCGCGGCAGGAACACCATGCCCAGCATGCGCTCGTAGGGGCTGCGCGGCACCCCGGTGGTCAGGTCGATCCCGGGCGCCGGCGGCTCGGTCTCGCGCCGGTCGTTCCACTCCAGGCGCTCCATCGAAGTCATCACCTCGCCCAGTGCCTCCAGATCCTCCGTGATGCCGACCTCCTCTAGGTACTCCCGGTGCCGGCGGCGCGAGTCGGCGCCTTCCGGGCGTCGCTCGATCATCGCGGCGTTGAACGATGCGATCTCGACATCCGTGCGCCGCGTCATCCGCGCTTCGATCCAGTTCCAGGCGGCGGCGTCATCGGCGAGCTCCGGCATCGCCGCCAGTAGTTCGTCGGCGTCGATCCCGAGCCATTCCAGCACCGTCGCCGAAGTTCCCACCCGCCAGTGGTAGGAGCCCAGCGTCCCGGCCAGTTCCGCCCGGACCTTGTCCAGAGTTCGCGCGACGAAGACGATATGTCCGATTTTTGCGTACGGGCTGCGGGGCGCCTTTGTGGTCAGGTCCATCCGGCCAACCCTTCTTGCCGGAATCCGTCTGCGGTCCGACGACCTCTGCGGCAATTCGGAGCAAATGCGGTGCTGCATATCCTAGCGATGAACCGGACGGCGCACCATTCCCCCTTCCGCGGCGGTTGGGTCACATCGGTTCGGGAAGAAGGGCAGAGTTTGGGAAGTTTCGCAACTTCCAGTTCGTTTCCGAAGACACCAAAATCCCCGAGCGGAGGACACTGAACGGCAGCGCGAAATCGGTGCGATGCGGGGTCCGGCAGTGGCAAAACGGGGAGATCGAAACAGATGGCGCAAAAGGTCAGCCATGAAGGGCTCACTCTTGATGCCGAGCTCATCAACCCGTTCATTCGGGCCATTCAGGATGTGCTCCAGAAGGAAACGCACTCAAAGGTCCTCCGGACCAGCAAGCCCTCGCTGACCAAAGGCGGGGCGCTGGCCCACGAGATCACCTCCGTCATCGGGTTGATCGGCGAAATCTCCGGAGTGTTCCTGATCTCCGTTTCCGCCGAGTACGCGTTCAATTTCTTCCGCGAGGTAGTGGGCGTCGAAGCCACCGAAATCGACGAAATCGGCCTCAGCATGGACATCTCCCCGCCGCTGCTGATCAAAGGCAAGGGCGCCAGCCTCTCCACCCTCGATCTCCTGCGGGTCTCCGTGCCCCTCAAGACCGACCTCGGCGACCTGGTGATGGAAGTCGCCGTCATCCGGTCGGCCGTCTAGGCCCATCCGTGATCGCCGGGCGCGTCCCCGGCGCCGGATGGGAAGCCGCATGAGCCCGGAACCTATCGATCTGCTGCGCGAAGGTCTCGAGGGGCGCCTCGGCCAACAGATTGGATTTGTCGCCGAGATCGGCCACCTGCGCACCGTGATGCGCACCGCGCTGGTCGATGGCGGCCGGACCCGTGAGAATGATGCCGAGCACTCCTGGCACGTCGCGCTCATGGCGGCCACCCTGTGCGAGTACGCCGACCGGCCGGTCGATTCGAGCCGCGTCATCCGGATGCTGCTGGTCCACGACCTGGTCGAGATCGACGCCGGCGACGTCATGATCTACGATGAAGCCGGCCGCCAGGACCAGGTCGCGCGCAAGCTTGCCGCTGCCGAGCGAATCTTCAACGTCCTGCCATCCGACCAGGCCGCCGAGTTCCGCGCCCTCTGGGACGAATTCGAAGCCCTGCAAACCGCCGAGTCGGTCTTCGCCAGGGCCATCGATTGCCTGCAACCAATGTTGCTCAACTACCTCGGCGGCGGCGCCGCCTGGCGCGAACACGGCATCACCGCTGACCAGGTCCACCGGATCAACCGACCCATCGCCGACGGCGCGCCGCGCCTCTGGGATCTCGCTCGCGAACTGATCGATGATGCCGTCCGCCGGGGGTGGCTTCCCGACTGATCCGCCCCGCCACCGCTCGACCCCCTCAGTCCTCCTCCGGGGCCTCCGCGACTTCCTCGGCCGCCGCCCCATTGTCCACGAAATCCCGCGCCAGCCGCGTCGCCGTCGACACGTCTGCCTGGTCCAGTTCGCCATCCAGCACCAGCCCCAGCAGGTAGTCCTTTATCGGCTTGATCCATGGCCCCGGCCCGCGATCGAAGAGCTCCATCAATGCCGTGCCGTCCAGGGGGCTGTCCATCCGCGCCACATCCGCCTGCCCCGCCAGCAGCTCGCAGCGCGCCGCCAATTCCGCCACCCGCTTCAGGCCGTTCGCGACCCGCTTCGGGTGATAGCTGGTGATGTCCGCCCGCGAGAGCGCCAGCAACCACGGCCGCAGTTCGCCCACCTCGCGTATGTACCTCCGCACGGCGCCATCGGTCCAGTCCGACTCATACAGATTCGAGCGCATGTGCAGCGCCACCAGGTCGGTCACCGTCCGAACGGTGGCCCGATCAAAGTTCAGCCGATCCAGAATCTTGCGCGCCAACCGCGCGCCCACCATTTCGTGGCGATGGAAATGCACCCGCCCGCCTTTGGCGGTCATCGTTGCCGGCTTGCCAATGTCGTGCAGCAGCGCCGCCAGGCGCACCGGCGGATTGGCCGGCACCCCCGCCAGCACCCGCAGCGTGTGGGTAAGCACGTCCTTGTGCTGGTGGCGATCATCCTGTTCCGTCGAGGCCAGGTCGACCAGTTCGGGGATGATGAAGCGAATGAGCCCCAGCTCAAACATGCGCGCGATCCCGGCCCCCGGCTGATCCGACACCAGGACATGGATCAGCTCATCGCGGATTCGCTCGGCGCTGATGAATTGCAGGCGGCTGGCCCCGCCTTTGATCGCGGCGGCCGTTTTCGGATCAATTTCAAATCGCAGCTGGGTCGCCAGCCGCACCCCCCGCAACATCCGCAGCGGGTCCTCCGCGAATCGATCGGTCGGGCTCCCGACCGCCCGAATGGTCCGCTTCGCCAGGTCCGCCGTTCCCCCGTGGGGATCGGTGATCTTGCCAGTGCCGATGTCCTGGGCGATGGCGTTGATGGTGAAATCGCGCCGCGCCAGATCGTCCTGCAGGCTGTCGCCAAACTCCACCTCCGGATATCGCGAACTCTCCTCCGGGTACCACTCCGCGCGGTAGGTCGTGACCTCCACGTTCAGGTCCCCAAACACCGCCCCGATGGTTCCGAAGCGCGCGCCGACCTCGTAGACACTGTCGGGTTTGGCCTGTCGCAGCAGCCGCTTGATATCGTCCGGCCGTGCCGGCGTCGTCAGGTCCAGGTCTTTCGACGGCCTGCCCAGCAGCCGGTCGCGAACCGAGCCGCCCACGAGATAAATCTCGAAGCCGCCCCGTGCGAAAACTGTTGCGATTGAGCCCAGTACGTCCATGTCGGCTAGCCGGAACCGGGGCGTCCCTGCCGCACACGGCGGGTGATCATCGCGGCAACCCTTCCCGGGTGGTGGTGGTCAAACCATTCTAGGACATCGCGGTACTGCTCCCGCAGCTCCGCCCGCCCGGTCCGCAGTCGGCGCACTGCCACATCGACCACGAACAGCAGCATCCCGACCGTCAGCAACAGCGGCACCAGGCTTTCCGCCGCCACCAGGCCGTTGTCGCCGGTGGCCCGCGCCACGTCGGTCAGCGTCGCGCCGCCGGTACGATCGGCGATCGCCTCCAGCAGCGGCTTCCCCGACCGGCCCGGCTGGAACTCAATCGAATACGGGACCACAAACCCATCCTCCACGGGCCCAATCGGCGCGCCGTCGGGCCCGCCCTGCTCCAGGACCAGCCCGTAGGCCCCGGGGGCGGCTGCGGCGAGCGTCGCTTCGTACCTGCCCGGCGCGGTCTGTTGAAACACCAGTTCGACAATCTCCCCTTCCGGCGTCGTCAGGAGTCCTGTAGTCGGCAAGCCGTTGCGGAACCGTCCCTCCGTGTCTACCGAATCGACAATCACCGTCACCCGATCGCCATCGGCCCGCGATCCCACCCGCAGCCCGGCCTGGCGATCCAATCCGCCCGCTACCGTCCAATCAGCCAGGCCGCCGGCAAACCGCGTGAACTCACCCCATTCCCGCCACTCATCAGTCCAGGCGTCAGCGAAGTTCGAAGTCCACACCGCCACCCGTCCGAAGCCGAGTTGCCAGGTCGCCAGAATTGGGTCATTGCTGTCCGAGACCAGCACCGCCGTCGCCTCCGGCCGCAGGTTCACCCGTACGAACCCGCCCAGGTACGGAACCGACTCGCCCGCCGCCACATCGGCGAAAACTGCGCTCGCGTTGGCGACCCGCGGCTGATGACGGCGGTCCACCAGGAAGAAACTGCGCGCGATTTCCGTCTCCTGGGTCAGCAGCGCCGGTATCGAACTCGCGTCATCGGTCGCGTAGTAGCGCCCGTTTCCCGAGCGCGCCAGTTCCTCCAGCAGCTCGGTATCCGCGTCATTGCCGATCGCCACCGCCGACACCGAGATGCCGTCGCGCCGTACCTGGCTGCTGAACGTGCGGAAGTCCCCGTAGCTGGCTTGGCCGTCGGTAATCAAGATCATGTGCTTCAGGCCGGCCGTCAGCCCGGTCATGCGGCGGCGCGCCGTCTGCACCGCCGTGTAGATATCGGTGCTGCCGGCGATCCCAATCGCCCGTATCTGGGCTTCGATCACGGCGATATCTTCCGGCGACTCGATCCGCGTCGGCGGCACGACCCACACTGCGTTCACCGCGAAGGCCAGCACACCGATCTGATCGCCGGGTTCCAGCAGGCCCACCGTCTGGATGGCCGCCTCGCGGGCCAGGGCGATCTTGCTGTCATCGCCGTGCACCAGCGACATGCTTGCCGAGCGATCCAGCACCAGCACCAGGGCCAGGCCCTGCTCCTCCTCATCCGGCGGCCGCGAGCGCACCGGCAGCAGTTCCTCCAGCGCCGTGCCCTCATAGCCGCCTGGGCCAAACGAGTTCGGCCCGCCGGTCACGACGAGGCCGTGCCCGCGGTCGCGCACAAAGGTCGCCAGCGCCGCCACCTGCGGGGCGCTCAGCGCGCTCGCCGGCACGTCCGCCAGCACCACCGCCGCGAACGGTTGCAGGGCGGTGGCGTCCCCCGGTAGACGGGCGGCCGCCAGCTCCGTGGTCTCGAAGCCCTGCACGCCCAGCACCGCCGCCAGCGTTGCCGTCCCGGTGGGGTCGCCCACCAGCAGGATCCGGGGCGGCGGCAGGACCCGCACAATCGCCCCGGCCACGTTGTTGCCGGTCAGCGCGTCGGCGTCGTCCAGGATTTCCGCCCGCAGGATCAACGGGCCTTCTTTCTCGGCGGTGACCCGGGTGCCCAGGGGATTCACCCCCGGCTGCACCTGCACCCGGGTATCGGCCGCCAGCCGGTCCCCGGCCCACAGCCGCAGCCGGATGTCCGCCTCACGCTGCGCCACGGCCACCACTCGCACCGCAAACGGTCTTCCCGGCGATGCGTAGGCCGGCGCCTGCACCGACTCCAGGGCTGTATCCGTCCGCTCCGGCAGCCGCGTCGGTACGAATGAGATCGGAACTCCCGCGTCGGTCGCCCGGGCCAGCACCACGTCCATGCCCTCCGGCGGGGCACGACCGTCGGTCAGCAGCACGATCCGGCCGGTCCCATCCGCGCCGATCAACGCCAGCGCCCGGGTGATCGCCCCGGCCAGGTCTGAGCCGCCGGTGCCCCCGCTGAAGTCCGCGCCCGGCGCCAGTCCCGCGAACTCGCGTATTTCGGCCGGCAGGCGGGTCGCCCGGGCCTGGATGCCAAACTCGACCACCGCCACCCGCGAACCGTCCGCCGCCGCGGCGATTGCGTCCTCGACCCAGGCCCGCTGCAGGGCCTGTTCGGCCAGCAGCACGCTGTCCGACACATCCAGCACGAACACCGTCGTATCCCGGAGGTTGTCGGCGGCGCCCGGGCCCGCGATCGCCAGCACCACCGCCGTCACCCCGGCCACGCGCACCAGCGCCGAGACCAGCCGCCGGCCCCCGGCCAGACGGGCGCGGCTGGTCCACGCCAGGCAACCGATCAGTGGCAGCAGCCCGAACAGCAACAGCGCGATGGGCCGTTCGATGGTCATCGGCTCGCCGCCCGGGAGCGGTGAAACCAGGCCCATTCGGCCGCCATCAGCGCCAGTGCCAGGGCCGCGAACCATGGCCAGGCCGCAAAGTTGCCCGCGTCCAGTTCCGCCGTCACCGCCGGCAGCGCCGGGGGAGCGGTGCGCGGTGCGCCAATGGCGGTTAGTTCGAACGCCGGGCTGGCCCCGAACACTTCCTCGGCCACCAGTCGCTCGCCCGCGTATTGCCGCACGCGGTACTGGCCCGCCGCCACCAGCGGCGGCAGCGTCCCCGGGAACGGCACGGCCAATTCGGCGAAGGTCTCCCCGTCCGAGCCTTCGATCGCTACCCGCGTTGCGGCCGGGTGCGGCCGAATTTCGACCGTCTGACCCGGACGCAGCGCGCCCCCCGCCCGCACCGCTACGGTCGGATTGGCCCAGGCCACCGCGTTCTGAATCAGGATCGGGAAGGCCGCCCGCTGATCCAGGCCCAGCAACTCCGGGTCAAACCCGAGCACCACGGTCGACCGGCCCTCCCGGACTCCGTGGAACATCCCCGCCCGGTCACCGACAAACAGATCGGCCACCGCCCAGTCGGGAACCGGCAGCGCCGCTATCCGGCGGGTCTGCAAGTAGCCCAGGTCGACCGCTGCGGTCAGTTCGGTCCGCGCCGCCACCGGCGCCCCCACGCCGGCCCCGGTCGGGTCAGACGGGAAGTGCGGGTTGTCGTTCGGCGGCGCGATGAAAATTGCGCTGGCCGCCGGCAGCGTCTCGGGCACGAACCCCACAAAAAGCACCAGGTCCGCGCCATTCTCGTCGACGTAGGCGGCCGGATCGACGGCGGTCGTGCTGAAGCCCGCCGCGGCCGGCAGGGCGCGCTCGTACACCCGCGGATCGACCGCCACGATCTGGATCGCCAGCGGCCGGTCGGCCGCCGCACTCAGGAACACCCGGTCGTCGCCGTCCGGCGCCAGACCGGTTCCGCGCAGGACCACCCGGTCGACATCGCGGCCCACCGGGACATCCACCACCTGCACCGTTCTTCCACGGGCCGGGACCTGGACCGTACGCGTGACAATCTCTTCCTCGCCGTCCAGCAGCACCAGGCCCACCGCCATCGCCCCGTCGAGCGTGCTCCCCACCGTCGCCAGCACCTGTTCCGCTCCGCTCCGATCGCGGCGCCGGCTCACGGTTTCCAGTCCGACGTTCGGCGGCGGGTCACCCACCGCGACCAGGCCCGCCCGGTCCATCAGCCGAGCGTCAACCGCCGGAAACGCCGTGTCCGAGAAGACCGCGATGCTACCGCCGGCTCCGGCGGCGAGCACCGTCTGCGCCAGCGCCAGCGCCGCCGCCGGGTCGGCCTCCTCCCCGCCCGCCCGCAGCGCCCGCAGGCGCTCGTCCACCGTTCCGCGATCGGTCTCCCGCAGCACCGCCAACCCGGGAGAATCCGCCGCCCGAATCACGGTAATCGCTGCGTCCCCGCCGTTGGCGTCCACGAACTCCCGCGCCCGGTCAACAATCCGATCCATGGCCGTCGTCCCGTCCACCGCCAGCGCCATCCGGGCGGAGGCGTCGATCACCAGCACCAGGTCCGCCCGGGCGCGTTCCCGGGCCGGCCAGGCCGGCCGCGCCAGCGTCGCCACCAGCGTCGCCAGCGCCAGTAGTTGCAGAGCCAGCAGCAGCCACCGCCGCACGATCTGCCAGAACGTGCTCCCGGTTGCGACCCGCGTGTCTCTCCGCCACAGGAACAGGCTGGAGACCGCGATTCGCCGGCGTCGCGGGCGCAACAGGTAGAACAGGAGTAACAGCGCCGCCAGCGCTGCCCAGCCAAACGCCTCCGGCGCCAGCCAGGTCACTCCACCACCTTCAACATCCGCAGCCGCTGCACCACCACCTCTTCCACCGGCCAATCCGTCTCCAGCGCCACGTAGCGAATCCGCGATCTCGCGCAGGCGCCGCGAATCTCCTCCAGCCAGGCGTGGAAGTTCCGCTCGTAGATGAGCGCCGCGTCGGCATCGCCCGGGATTACGAGCCGATCGCTGGTCTCGCAATCGACCAGTTCCACGTCCTTGCCCACATCCGGCGCGATGTCCTCCTCGCGGTCCAGCACGTGCAGCAGTACGATCTCGTGACCCATCTCGGCCAGCGCGCCTAGCCCCGACAAGGCGTCGTCGGCCATCAGGTCGGAGATCAGAAAAAGCACTCCCGGCGGCGCTCGTCGCGCGGCGAATTCTCGCAGCGCCACCCCAAATTCGGTCGCCCCGCCACCGCCCAGCCCGGCCAGCAGGTCCAGCGCGCGATCCACCTGGCCCGCACCGACCCCGGTCATGCCGTTCCCTAGCCGCTCGGCGAAGCCCGTCAGGGTGATCGCGTCGCCGTCATTCAGCGCCACATAGGCCAGTGCCCCGGCCAGCGTTCTGGCATAGCCGAGCTTGTTCTCCGCACCCCGATCCATCGACCCGCTGCAATCGACTAGGATGTGGACACGCAGCGCGTCCTCGGCCTCGCGCAGCTTGATGAACAGCCGGTCCGAGCGCGCGTAGACATTCCAGTCGATCTGCCGCACGTCGTCCCCCGGCGAGTAGCGGCGAAAGTCCGAAAATTCAATCGAGGAGCCGGTCTGGCGGCTACGCCTTGCGCCGGTGTGGAGACTGGCGTAGCTCGCGTGGCTGGCGATGTGCAGATTGCGCAGCCTCGCCCGGAACGAAGTTCGCAGCCCGACCCCGTCGGTCATATACGCTCCCGCGCCTGCCCCGGTCGGGCGGCCCGGGCTAGGCGCCCTCCGGTCGAACGCCCATCGCGATCTCTTCGAGCACCGCGTCGGCGTCGATGGCCTCGGCCTCCGCCTCGAAATTCAAAACCAGCCGGTGGCGCAGCGCCGGCGGCAGCACCTCGCGGATGTCCTCGTACGACACGTTGAACCGGCCCGTCAGCAGCGCCGCCACCTTCGCCGCCAGCACCAGGGCCTGCGCGCCCCTCGGTGAAGCTCCGTAGCGCACGTAGCTGGTGGTAATCGTCGGCGCCTCCGGGTTGTCCGGGTGGGTTGCCTTCGTCAGCGCCACCGCATAGCGCGTCACGTGCGGGGCAATCGGCACCTCGCGCGCCAGGCGGATCATCCCCTCCACGTCGCTGCCCTCGGCCACCTGTCGGGGCGCCTGCTCCTCGCCGGCCGTCGTCCGGCCCAGGATTTCCTCCAGTTCGTCGCCCGACGGATAGCCGATCAACACCTTGAAAAGGAATCGATCCAGCTGCGCCTCCGGCAGGGGATAGGTCCCGGCCATCTCTATCGGATTCTGCGTCGCCAGCACGCAGAACGGCGCCTGCAGCGCGTGGCTTTCCCCGGCCACGGTCACGGTCCGTTCGGCCATCGCCTCCAGCAGCGCCGCCTGAGTCTTCGGCGTCGCCCGGTTGATCTCGTCCGCCAGCACAATGTTGGCGAACAACGGCCCCGGCTCGAACTCAAAATCGTGCCGCCCTCCGCCGGACTCGCGGATGATCGTCGTACCCGTGATATCGGCCGGCATCAGGTCGGGGGTGAACTGGACCCGGCTGTACTTCAGGTCCAGCGCCGCCGCGATCGCCTTCACCAGCATCGTCTTGCCCAGACCCGGCACGCCCTCGATCAGGCAATGACCCCCGGCCAGCAGCGAAATCAGCACATGGTGGACCGCCCGGTCGTGCCCCACGATCACCCGCCCAATCTCGTCGCGCAGTGATCGGGCCACCTCCTGGAACCGTTGCGTATCGGTGTTCGCGTCGCTCATTTGCGGCTATTACTCCGGAGAAAAGTAGTCGGCCACGATCCCGCCGGCGTCAATCGGAACCTCCGTCGCCACGTCCGGTTGCGAGACGGCGTAGCCGTAGTCGCCGGCCGAAGGCTCCAGGCTCGGCTCCGGGTCGCCGCTGGTCTGGAAGGTCGGCGGCGCGAAGTTCCCCACCACCCCGTCCTCATCCGCTTCGATCTCCACGATCTCCAGGTTCCCGGCCGCGTCCAGCCGTTCGCCCGCGCCCAGCGCTTCGAGGTCGTCCGACTCGCGGCCCCGGGCATTCGACTCCAGCCCCGGCGCGGTGCCGTCGCTCTGGCCGGCCCCGGGGTTGATCTCCGAAGTCAGGCTCGCGGCTCCGTCCAATCCCGAATCCGGGGCCGCGGTCCCGCCCAGTTCGCCGATCTCCTGCTCCAAACCAGCGATGCGTTGCTGCAGGTCGTCCTCGGCGGCCAGCACCGGCGCCAGTTGCCCCACGTTGTTCGCCGCGTCGTCCAGATTTGCCGTGGCAATCGATTCCCGCGAACTACCCAGCGCCTCCGCCGCCTGCTGGAACTGCGGGCCCAGGATCGGGTCGTCGGCCAGCGTCCGCGCCGCCAGTTCCAGGTCGCGCTGCAATTCCGCCCGCTCGCCGGCGTTCATATCCGGCAGTTCCGCCGCCAGTTCGTGCAGCGCCGCGCCCGCCGCCGCCAGGTCACCGTTCTCCAACTCGCGCCCGAAGTCGCGGCTTACGCTCGAGGTGCGTAAGTCCCGTCCCAGCTCCGCCAGCGCGTCGCGCTGCGCCAGCGCCTCCGGGTTCGAACTCAGCCAAAGTTGCTCCATCGCTCGTTGCAGTTCCGCCAGATCGTTTGCCGCTGCCGGCGACGCCGATTCCGCCAACACCGTTTCCGACTGGCCTTCGGATTCCGGCCGAGCCCCCACGCCATTGGCGAATGCCGGCGCCGCCGGTCGCCCGATCGCGGCCCGCAAGTCGGCTCCCGTGGGAGTCGCCAGCAGCCCGGCCAGCAGCAGTCCCAGCCCGGCCGCCAGCGCCAGGTCGGTCCGCGGGATCGCCAACCGGTAGGCCGCCCCGGCATCGGCCGCCGCGCCGTGCCGGCGGGCATCACCCAGTTGCCGTTCAACCAGCGGCCCGCCCACCCCCGCACGCACCAGATGCACCGCTGTCGACACCCGCTCGTTCAGGCCCAGACCGCGATCCACCTGAATCGCCGCCGCCATCGTCCCCGGTCTTCGTCGTAGCTGGCGGACCAGCAGCGCCGCCCCGCCCGCCAGTCCCAGGGCGACAAAGAAGGCCAGCCCGGCCACGCCCGTGCGCGGCTCCGCCAGCAGCCCCAGCAGAGTTCCCGCCAGCGCCAGCGCCAGCGCTCGCGGCGCCAGCCGCAGCGTGTCCTTCAGCCGGATCCGTCGCGCCACGGCGCGGACCAGCGCAAACAGCTCGGCCTCGGAGTCGACTCGTGGGGATTGACCGGTCGCGGCGGAGGTTTGCAAGACAGGGCCAGACGTTTGAAACGGGACCGCCGCTGGCCCCTCGCCGCCTGCGATGAAGGACCCGGCGCGCTCCCGGTTTGGCAATCAATTCAAGATTAGCACTCGCAGGGACCGTCGCCGGCTAGCGCGTAGCCTTCCTGGCGGCCGGGCCGGCTGCCTGCCGCCAGGCCTCCGCCCGGTCCAGCAGTTCCGTCGCGGTCTGCGCCGCGCCCTCGCCCTTGCCGGCCATCGCCGCCAGCTCTGCCCGGCGCCGGTCGGCGTCGAGCCGTGCCACGCTGGTCACCACCCGCTCGTCGCGGGCCGCCTTCTCGATCAGAAAATGCGCGTCCGCGTAGGCGGCCACCTGCGGCAGATGGGTGATACACAGCACCTGGTGGCGGCGCGCCAGGTAGCCCAGCTTCTCGCCGATCACATCCGCGCTGCGCGCGCCGATCCCCTGGTCAATTTCGTCGAACACCAGCGTCGGCGTCGCGTCCACCTCGCTCAGCGCCGCCTTCAGCGCCAGCATGATCCGCGACACCTCCCCGCCCGACGCCACCCGCGACAGGGGCATCATCTCCTCGCCGGGATTGGTCGAGATTCCGAAGGTCACCCGATCGATGCCCGATTCCTCGATTTGCAGCCGCTCGTCAAAGCCATCCACGGCAACGCCGTCCGTGACGGCGACGGTCTCGAAATCGATCGCGAACCGTGCCGCGTCCATGCCCAGCTCCCGCATGTTGTTCACCACCACCCCGGTCAGTTCGCCGCCGGCCCGGCGTCGCTCGGCCGAGAGCCCCCCGGCCTGTTCCGCCATCCGTTCGCCGGCCCGTTCCAGTTCGTCGGCCAGTTCGCCGGCCCGCTCGTCGGCGTTCTCCAGGCCGCCCAGCCGTCCGGACGCCTCCTCCCCGAACGCGATCACGTCCTCGATCGCGTCGCCGTACTTACGCCGCAGGGCCTCCAGCAGATCGAGCCGGAGCTCGATTTCCTCCAACCGGCTCGGGTTGTCCTCCACCGAATCCGCGTACGAGCCCAGGTCGGCCGCCAACCCGGCCAGCACCTCGGTCGCGGCCCCCAGCCGCCCAACCTCCGGCGCCATTTGGGCATCCAATTCGGCCATCTCCTGCAGATGCTCAAAGGCCTCCCCGGCCAGGTCCGCGGCCCCGGCGCTGTCCTCGGCGGCCAGCACCCGCGCCGCCGTCGAGGACAGTTCCACCAATCGGCGGCTGTTCATCAGGATGCGGCGTTCCGCCCGCAGGGCAGCCTCTTCGCCCGCTTCCAGCCCGGCCGCGGTGATCTCCGCCACCTGGTACTGCAAGAGGTCCATCTCGCGGGCCCGATCCCGGGCCTCGACGCGCAGCGTCGCGATCTCGCGCTCCAGTTCGCGATATTCCCGCACCGCCTGCCGCAGTTCCGCCGCCGGTTCCAGCAGCCCGGCAAAGGCGTCAAGGAAATAGAGCTGCCGCGCCGGCTGGAACAGCGACAATTGCTCGCTCTGACCCTGGATATCCACCAGCGCCGCCGTCACCTGCTGCAGGGCCCGCAGCGGCACCGCCTGCCCGTTGAGCCGCGCGATCGAGCGTGACGGCGTGATCTCTCGCGACACGATCAGCGCCCCCTCCTCGCTCTCGATCCCCAGGTCGGCCAGCGCCTCCCCGAGCCCGCCCGCGTCCGCGAACTCGAAAATCCCCTCCACGTAGGCCGAGCCCGCGCCGCCGCGGATGCTCGCCGTCGCCGCCCGTTCGCCGACCAGCAGGCCGATCGCCTCGACGATGATCGACTTCCCGGCGCCGGTCTCCCCGGTCAGCGCGTTCAGATTCTCGCCGAACTCCATCGTCAGGTCGGCGATCAGGGCGAAGTCCTTGATCCGGACGCTGGCCAGCACCGGCTACTCCGCGCCGCGATTCGGCCGCAGGATCTCCGCCGGGATCGACCAGCGCATCTTGCTTGCCAGCACCGGGAAGAAGTAATTCCGCGGCCTGAAGCGCAGGAAGCGCGCCCGCAGTCCAGAGGTGGTGCAGGTCACCACGTCGCCGTCCTGCATGTCCAGATGCGTCTGCCCGTCCACCGTCAGACCCACTTCGTGGCGCGTCGTTACCGCCAGTTCAATTCGCGACCCGCTGTTCGTCAGCAGCGCGTTCGACGCCGTCAGAAACGGCGAAATTGGCACTATCGCCAGCGTCCGCGCCTCCGGGTGCATGATCGGCCCGTTCAACGCCAGCGCGTAGCCGGTCGATCCCGTCGGCGTCGCCACCACGATCCCGTCCGCCGTGTACGTCACCACATCCGCCCCATCAATCGCCACCCCCACATCGATCACCCGGCTGATCGAGCCCCTGGCCACCACCAGGTCATTCACGGCGATACCCCGCGCCAGTTCTTCCCCGTCCCGCAGGTGTCGCCAGTCCAGCAGGATTCGTTCCTCCAGCCAGCCATCGTCAGAGATGTATTTGCCGATGTCCTTTTCGAATTCCGGTGCTTCGACCTCGGTCAGGAAACCGAGATTGCCGAAGTTCACTCCCAGGCAGGCGATCCCGTGCGGCGCCCCCACCCGCACCGCCCGCAGCAGCGTCCCGTCCCCGCCCAGCGAAACCAGCAGGTCGGTGCCCGCAAAGTCGGTCGTGCTGGCGTCAATCTCCCACGACGACAGGCTCCAGACATCGTGGCCCAGTGCAGACAACCTTTCGCAGGCCTGACCCACCATCGCAACCGCGCCCTTGTTTCGTGGTTGAAATAGCAGACCTGCGCGCATGTTTCCCCGCCTGGCGATCCGACGCTCGTACCGCGTCGAAGGTAGCGCCCATTCTAGGTAGCCCCGCGGGAGCGGTCCAACCGTTCGCCGGCCGGGTGGCTACTCGGTGATCGTTCCCTTGGTCGATGGCACCTGCCCGGCGCGCCGCGGATCGAGCGCGGTCGCCGCGTCCAGCGCCCGGCCCAGCGCCTTGAAGGCCGCCTCGCAGCAGTGGTGGTCGTTGTCCCCGGCCAGTATTCGCACGTGGACGTTTGCCCCCGCGTTCCGCGCCAGCGAATCCACAAAGTGCGGGATCAATTCCGATTCTAGGTCCCCGATCTCTGAATTCTTGAACTCGCCCTCGAAGGCCGAGTGCCCGCGCCCGCTCAGGTCCACCGCCACCTGGGCCAGCGCCTCATCCATCGGGACAGTGGCGTCGGCCATCCGGCTAATTCCGCGCCGGTCGCCCAGGGCGTTGTCGATCGCCTCGCCCAGCACGATGCCCACATCCTCGACGGTGTGGTGCGAATCAATTTCCAGATCACCCTCGGCCGCGACTTTCAGATCGAACATGCCGTGCCGGGCGATCTGCGCCAGCATGTGATCGAAAAAGGCCACACCGGTACTGATGTCGCTCTCACCGCTGCCATCTAGGCCAATCGTGACCTGCACCGTCGTCTCCAGCGTCTCTCGCGCCGCGTCACCCGATCTCAATGCCGTTCAATCCTATCTGGGAGGTCTCTTGAAGGATTGTAACGGTCGGCGGGCCGTCCGGGCCGATTCAGTCCGATCGCCCCGACTCGTCCGCCCGCAGGCGGATGTCCGCCGCCCGCGCGTGCGCCTCCAGGCCCTCGTAGCGGGCCAACCGCGCCGCCACCGGCGCCAGCGCCCCGGCCGTGTCCTCCGCCAGCGCGAACAGGCTCACCGTCTTCTGGAAATGGGTCACATTCACCGGCGAGGCAAATCGCGCCGTCCCGCCCACCGGCATCACGTGGCTCGGTCCGGCCACATAGTCCCCCAGCACCTCCGGCGAATGTGCGCCGACGAAGATCCCGCCGGCGTTCCTGACCTTCGGAACCAGCGCCCACGGGTCATCGGTCAGCAGGCAAAGGTGCTCCGGCGCGTACTCATTGGCCAGTTCCACCGCTTCTTCCAGATCGGCCACGATCCCGATCCCGCCGCGGTTTCCCAGCGCCGCCCGCGCGATTTCCGCCCTCGGCAGATCGGCCAGCTGCAATTCCAATTCCCCTGCGACGGCCTTCGCCAGCCGCGCCGAGTCGGTCAGCAGCAGCGGCGCCGCCATCGGATCGTGCTCCGCCTGTGCCAGCAGATCGGCCGCCACCTCCGCCGCATCGGCCCCGTCATCGGCGATCAGCAGCGTCTCCGTCGGTCCCGGCAAAGTGCTTACCCCGGTCATCCCGAACGCCTGCCGCATTGCTAGGATCACGAAGATGTTCCCCGGCCCGGCGATCACGTCCACCTTCGGCACCGACTCCGTCCCCAGCGCCAGCGCCGCGATGGCCTGCGCGCCGCCAATCGCATATACCGCGTCCACCCCGGCGATCCGCGCCGCCGCCAGCGTCACATCCGGCACGCTCCCGTCCGGCCCGCCCGGGCTCGCCACCACCAGCCGCCGCACCCCGGCCACCTTCGCCGGGATCGCCGTCATCAGGATCGACGACGGATACGCCGCCCGACCGCCCGGTGCGTAGACCCCCGCCCGCTCCACCGGCCGGAACAGCTGCCCCACACCCATTGCTTCGTCGGTCCAATCCCTGGGCGTCGTCTGCTCATGGAATCGCCGGACCCGCTCCGCGGCCGTCCCCAGATCGGCCCGCAGCTCCGGCGGAATCCGCCCCAGCGCCCTGTCGATCTCGGCCGGCGCAACTTCAAAACGCTCCGGGCTGGTCTCGCCCAGCGCCGTTCCGATCCGGCGCATCCCGGCGTCGCCGTCCGCGCCCACCTCGGCATAGACCCGCCGCACAAACTCCTCCGCCGTAATCGCCGCGCTGAACACCGCCTGAAAGCGCGCCGCCTCCTCGGGCGGAATCTCGACATCCAGGATCGAGCGTCGCTCCAGGATTTCGCGCGCCGCCGTCAGGCCCCGCAGTACCCGCACCCTAGCTCTGCCTCCGGGGTCGCCCGCGATCCTGGCTGTCCAGCACGATCGTCACCGGGCCGTCATTGAGCGCCTCTATCTCCATGTGCGCGCCGAACCTTCCCGTCGCCACCACAATCCCGGCCGCCTCCAGTCGCTCCCGCAGGTGATCCAGCAGCGGCACCGCCTGTTTCGGGTCCGCCGCCGACGTGAAATTCGGCCGCCGGCCCTTGCGCGTGTCCGCCAGCAGCGTGAACTGCGAAATCAGCAACACCCCGCCCGCACGATCCACCACCGAGTCGTTCATCCGCCCATCGCGTTCGAAAATGCGCAGGTTGGCGATCTTTTCCCCGAGGTACTCGGCGTCGGCCGGCTCGTCCGTTTCGGCGACCCCGGCGAAGACCAGCAGCCCGTCCGCGATCTCCCCCACCGTCCGCCCCTCCACCGATACCCCGGCCCGTGAGACCCGCTGGACAACCGCCCGCATGGCCCGGGGCTACGTCTTTGCCTTCGCGGCTCCACCCGACGCCTTCGCGGCTCCACCCGACGCCTTCGCCGCTCCATCCGATGCCTTTGCGGTCTCGCCGCCGTTCTTGGCAGCCGCCTCGATCGGCTTCTCGTCCGATTTCGAGCTACTCGACGGATCCTTCGAATCCTTCTTCGCCGCCTGCTTGTCCTCCTTCGGTCGGTTGTCCGTGGCGTACCAACCGTTCCCCTTGAAAATAATCCCCGCCGGGAAAATGCGCCGGCGCAGTTCATCCTCGTCACAGCTCGGGCAGCGCTCCAGCGCATCGTCGCTGAAACTCTGCACCTGCTCCAGTTCGTGCTCGCAGTTGTCGCACACGTAGGCATACGTGGGCATCGCTAAATCCTTGCGCGTGGTGTCGTTCTGGTGGCCAGCCGGCGACTGCCGGGACCGTGATTATACGCTGCGACGCAAGCCCCCCGGCCCCCTTCGCGCCGCAACGACTCTCGTGCCCCCCCGGTATACTTTGTACTTGATCCGGGTAGGGGTGTTGTACGCGGCAGGAGCTAGCGCCCGAGTGATTATCTTTCAGTGGTCGGCCGTCGCCGTTGAGGGTTGCACCGAGCAGGTGTTGGGGGTGGTGCGGCGGTGGGTGCACACCGACCTGATCGAGCTTGGCTGGCCCCCCGGTCGCATCTTCCGGTCCGCCGGCCAGCGCGGTTCAATGACCATCGAGCATCACTTCGATGACATGCCCGGGTTCGAGCGCGCTTGGGAAGTCCTCCTCAACAGCGAAAAGGCCTCCGAGCTCTGGGCCGAGCTACAGCCCTATCTCGTCGACGATAACGTCGACCGCCAGCTCTATTCCGTCAGCTACGCCCGGGACCGCTCCCGCTAACGGCCTCGTTCCGGCGGGTCTCCGGGGCTGGCCGCCTCCGTCCGACTTCCGCCAATCGTCCTGTTCCGACCCGCCTCGCACCGCTCGGCCCTCAGCGGTGTCCCATCGCATCCCGGCGCAGCCCCAGCAATCGCTCCAACACCGCCGCCACCTCCGCCTGCGCCTCCAGGCGGAACTCCGCGCGCGTCTCCCCCGCTCCTACCTTGATCCCTACATCCGACGCCAGCAGCGCCGCAAACCCATCCTCGTCCGTAACGTCATCTCCAAAGAACACCGTTACCCCGGCGCCAGATTCATCCCTGAGCCTTGCCAGCGCGTCGCCCTTATGCACGCTCGACGTCGACAGCTCAACCACCTTCTTGCCCTCGCGCGAAATCAACCGCGGATTCCGCGCCAGTCCCTCGGCCACCAGCGCCAGCGCCGCCGCCACCCGCGCCGGGTCGACATTGCGATAGTGAAACGCCACCCCGGTCGGCTTCGACTCGACCTCCGCGCCGGTGAAGCCATCGGCGATCACCTGCAGCGCGGCGACCGCCGCCGCCAGCGCCCCGTCATCATCCGGCCCATCGCCGTCCGCAATCGCCGGTCCAAACTCCGCGCCATGCCCGCCGATCAACTCGATTCCGGCCGGCCTCCCGGAGAGCCTTGCTAGCTCCGCCTGCGATCTCCCTGAGATCAGCGCCACCCGCGTATCCGGCAGTCCGCCCAACTCCACCAACGCCCGCAGCGCCGGCGCGTCTGCAAACGCCCTTGCCGGGTCAGCGACAATCGGCGCCAGAGTCCCGTCATAATCGCTGGCCACCAGCAGCACCCCGGCTGCGGCGGCCCCCCGCAGCCGATCCTCCAGCGGCGTCAGGCGCGCAGCTCTCCCAGGCATCTGCGGGCCCAGTCGTAGATGTCATTGCGCTTCACGTAGCGGCGCATCGCCACCATCCGCTTCTTCATATCCGCCCCGGGAAGATCCACCGCCTCGGCCAGCGCCCCGGAAAGCCCATCGACATCGTGCGGATTCACCAGCAGCGCCTGCGAAAGGCTCTCCGCCGCGCCCGTGAACTCGCTCAGCAGCAGCACCCCGGTGTTGTCCAGCCGCGTCGCCACATACTCCTTCGCCACCAGGTTCATCCCGTCGCGCAGCGGGGTCACCGCCATCACATCCGCCAGCAGGTAGTAGGCCACCAGTTCATCCTGCGGCAGGTTTCGGTACAGGTAATGCACCGGCACGTGGCCCGGGTGCCCGAAGCGGCCGTTGATGTGGCCCACAATCTGTTCGATCCGGTTGCGCATCTCCGTATACTGGCCCACCCCTTCCCGGCTCGGCACCGCCACCTGGATGAAGACGAACTCGTTCTCGCGCCTTGGATTCCTTTCCAGCAGGGTCTCAAATGCCCGCAGCCGGATGTCGATCCCCTTCGTGTAGTCCAGCCGGTCCACGCCCAGAATCACCTTGCGGTCATGCACCTCGCGGCGCAGCGCCTCGGCCCGCGTCACCGCCAGCGGCGATTGTGCCAGGGCCGCGAAATGGGCGGTATCGATCGCAATCGGCGCTCGTTGCAGCTTGATCGTGCGATCCCCGTACTCCAGCAGCTTGCCGCGCCGCCGCGCCGAAGTGAACCGTTGCGCTGCCCGTGCGAAATTCGCCAGCCCCAGCGCCGTCTGGAAGGCGATGACGTCCGCGCCCAGGATTCCCTCGATGATCTGCGTCCGCCAGGGAAGCTGCGCAAACAGTTCCACCGGCGGGAACGGTATGTGCAGGTAGAAGCCGATCGTCACGTCCGGGCGCTGCTCGCGCAGGTAGCCCGGCACTAGTTGCAGCTGGTAATCCTGCACCCAGGCGATGTCGTCGGGGTTCACCGACCACGCCGCCTCGCGCGCGAACCGTCGGTTCACCTCCTCGTACGGGCCCCACCAGTGCCGGTGGAATTCCGGCGTCCGCACCGCGTCGTGATACAGCGGCCAGATGGTCCCGTTGCAGAAGCCGTAGTAGTAGTCCTCAATCTCCTCCGCCGAGATCGGCACCGGGCGCTGCTCGATGCCGTCGTGGCTGAAGTTCTCGATCTCTTCGTCCGCCACTCCGGCCCAGCCCACCCAGCAGCCGTCGCGATCCTGCAGGAACGGCGTCAGCGAACTAACCAGCCCGCCCGGGCTCGTCTCCCACTCGGTCGAGCCCTCCACCCGCCGCACCGGCAGGCGGTTGGCGACCACCACGATCCGTTTTTCTGCGGTATCCATGCGATCGTTACCCGGTTCCCGGCGGCGCCGTCGCCGCCGCTGTTGTGAAGGGGTCAAAATGCCGCTCGCGCCGCCGGTCTACATCCCGGCCGGGCGCCCCCCGATCATAGGCTTCGTTATCCCCGCCCACCACCCGCCCGCCCGCCTGGTCCGTCTCTCGCGCCGCCGGGCCGGCCCGCCGGCCGCTCCTGTTGGTAGCATTGGGTACGAATCCAACCCGCGCCCCCTTCCAGGGGCGCCTTCCCTCGGGAGTTCTGAACGTGGCGGACACAGTTGGCGTCGGGATTATTGGAGCCGGCAGCATCGCGAACATGACCCACATCCCCGGTTACAAAGGCCTGTCGGAAAAAGTTCGCCTGATCGCGGTGGCCGATGTCCTCGGTGAGCGCGCCGACGAGGTCGCCGCCGAGCACAAGATCCCCATGGCCTTCGACGACTACAACCGCCTGCTCGAACTGGAAGAAATTGACATCGTCAGCGTCTGCACCCCACCGGTCGCGCACATGGCGGCCACAATCGCGGCGCTTGAAGCCGGCAAGCACGTACTTTGCGAAAAGCCCATGGCCATGAACGCCGCCGAGGCGCAACTGATGATTGACGCCGCCGAAGAATCCGGCTGCAAGCTGGCCATTGGCTTCCAGTCCCGCTTCTCCGACAGCGCCGTGGCGCTCAAGCGGCTCATCGACGGCGGCGAGCTGGGCGACGTCTATTACGGTCGCGCCGTCTACAACCGCCGCCGCGGCATCCCCTCCTGGGGCATGTTCTATTCGCGTGAGCAGAATGGCGGCGGCCCGCTCATCGACGTCGGCGTCCACGTCCTGGACCTGGCGCTCTGGCTGATGGGCAGCCCGAAGCCGGTCTCCGTGCTCGGTTCCGCCTACCGCAAATTCGGCAACCGCGACGACGTCTTCAACCGTTTCGGCCCCTGGAACCATACCGACTACGACGTAGAGGACTTCACCACCGCCATGATCCGTCTCGAAGGCGGCGCCACGCTCAATCTGGAGTGCAGCTGGGCGCTCAACATCGAAGAAGACCTGCAGAGCGTCGTCCTCTGTGGCGACGAAGGCGGGGCCCAGCTCCATCCGCTCAAGGTCTTCAAAGACGACGGCAAGATGCTGATCGACTGGGACCCGCAGGGGCTCGCCGACACAAACTACATCGAGATGCACGCGCGGTCGCTGGCCAATTTCGTCGACGCCGTCATCAACGATGGCGATCCGCTGGTGCGGCCCGAGCACGGCCTCCACGTCGCGCAGATCGTCGATGCCATATATCGCTCCAGCGAGACCGGCCAGTTGGCCGAGATTTGACCGCCACCCCGGCCGCGGGTGCCGGCCGGCCACTAAGCGCGAACTTCGACGCCCCCGCAAACGGACTGCCGCATGAACCTCCGGCGAGGCCGGAAACAAGCTAGCTCACCCACAGCCGAGCGGTCGGCCGCCGGCTCGCGGCCCCGCCGCGGCCGGGCCGCCAAACGCGCCCTGACCGCTCTCGCCGCCCTCGGTCTGCTGCTCACCATCGCCGCCGCCGTGGCCGCCCCGGTCGAGGCCGCCGCGGCCCATTGCGAGGCCGGCGAATCGCCCCAGTTCCGTTTCGGCTTTGCCTTCTTAAAGAGCCAGATCGGCGACACCATGGGCGAGCCGATCGAGTGCGAGCACGGCAACCCCGACAACGGCGACACCCTCCAACAGACCACCACCGGGCTCGCGTTCTACCGCCAGTACACCAACACCCCCACCTTCACCAACGGCTGGGACCACTGGGCCTGGACCACCTCCGGGCTCGTCTACTGGGCCGGCAATTCCGCCGATCCGCCCGACGTATTCGTCCCCACGCCCACCCCCTCCCCCACCCCGACGGTCGACGAATTGCCCGCCCCGCTGGCAGCCATCGACGAGCCGGCTGGCGACGTATCCGTACTCCGCGGGACGGTCCTCAACGTCCGCGGTCACGGGATTGCCGCCCCCGGATTGCAGATCAACGGCTACAGCTGGGGATTCAACGGCGTCGAGGTCAGTGGCAGCCCTTCCTTCACCTGGGTCGTCGACGAGCCCGGCATCTTCACCCTCAAGGTCCGCGACGACCGGGGCGTTTGGAGCGAGACGGCCGCCAGCGTTAGCGTCCAGATCGACGCCCCTACCCCTACCCCCACCCCCCGGCCCGACCAGGTCGCGGAGGCCTATCTGGCCGTCGACGTCGACTGTGACTGGAACTGGTCGCTCGGCCCCACCAACGTCGTCACCTCGTTCCCGGACGACATGGGCGAGCAATGGTGCCTGGTCGCGCAGGTCAATTTCTGGCCATCTGACTCTGGCTACCTCAGCCGCTGGCACTTCGGCGACGGCAGCATCGAGCGCACCGATTTCTTCAACCCTTGCCCGCAGATCGCCTGCGGCCCCGGCTGGATTCGCGACACCTGGTTCTGCGGCGCCGGCGCCTACCAGTGTTCCTTGCCGGAAGGCGACGGCTTCGTTGAACTCGAAGTCGATGGGGTCGTCGTCAAGACGGTGGCGTTCTCCATTGGCGCCGCCGTCACCACCCCCCTGGACCCGGGCGGCGGGTCCCTGTCCGCGCCCTCCGATCTCCAGGCGGCCATCGAGTTCCTCGCCGGCTACCACTCCCAGGTCCCGCGCATGGACGAGATCGTCGCCACCCTCTCGGCCATGACCGACCGCACCTCCTACCAGGCGATGCCCCCCAATTTCCTCGGCAGCTACTCCGGCGGCTGGATCACGCTGAACACCGATCTACAGTCCGAAACCCTCGCGGTGGTCGCCATGGTCCTGGCCCACGAGGGTCAGCACGCCCTCGACGATCTCAACGGCCTCCTCGGGCCCGGGCAGGCCTGCTACGACGCCGAAGTCCGCGCCTTCACAGTCCAGGTCCTGCTCTGGTCCTCCATCTATGGCATTGACGGCAAGCCCGCCCCGCTCACCGGCATCGAGGGCAACTTCAACTTTTTCCTGGATCAATTCCTGCGCTCGCCGCTCACCTTCGTAGAGACGATTATCTCGCTCTACGGCGAGCAGTGCGGCTAGCCTTCGAGCCCTCCCGCCCGTCCCTGGCCCCGGGTCGCGACCGTCACGCCCTCCAGCACCAGCGGCGGCGCGCAGAGCCTTCCCCCGACCCACTCACAGCGCCCGCCGATCCGCCCGATCTTCGCCAGCAATTCGTAGGCGTTGCCCGAAATCAGCGTGTCCTTCAGGCGACCCACGATCTGCCCCTGCTCGATCTTGAAGCCCAGCAGCAGGTTCCCGCCGAAGTCACCGCGCAGCACGTTCGCCTGCCCGCCGCCCAGCAGGTAGTCCGCCAGGATCCCTTCCTCGATATCGCCGATCAGATCTTCCAGCGACCCCTCTCCGCCCCCCACCACCGTTGCCGACGAGCGTGGCGACGGCGTCGCGCCATAGCCGTTCCCGGTGCTGGATTCGCCCAGTTTGCCGGCCGTCTGCAGGTCAAACAGGAAGCTCTTCAACACCCCATCCTCGATCAGCGGTACTCGCCGCGTCGGCAGGCCCTCGTCGTCGAAAGGGCACGAAAGCGGGCTCCGGTGCAGGGTTGCGTCGTCGGCGATGGCGAGGCGCTCGTCGAACACCTGCTCCCCGATCCTCCCCACCAGCGGTGACGCGCCCTGTTCGATCAACTTCCCGTTGAAGCCGGCTCCCAGCGCCGGGGCCAGCACCATCCCGAAGGCCATCGGCGTCAGCACCACCGGCAGCGCGCCCGTCGCCACCGTCGCCGACTCCTTCGCTAGGTCCAGCTTCTCCGTGATCTCGGTGCAGATGCGATCGAGATCGAAATCAGGCCCGCACTCCACCTGGAACGAATACACACCCAGCACGTCGGTCCCGCGCACCAGGTTGGCGCTCACCGAACCACCATAGCTGGTCCGCTCGTAGGCCTGTTCGCCGGCCGCACCGGCGATTGCCGTTCGCTCCACTTCCTTGTCCAGGCCCACATCGATGTTCAGGTCCGGCTCGTGTTGCCGCAGGAGGTCCACGATCTCCCGACCGGCTTCCACCATGTCCTCCACCGCGTGCGCCGGTGTCCGCGGATCGAAAACATCCACCTCCGGGTTCACGGCCGGGTCGGCAAATTCAAACCGCGCCTCCGGGCCGAACTCCGCCGCCGCCAGCGCCGCCTCCACCACCCAATCGGCGTCCTCAAACTTGCTCGTCGAGGCGATCCCGATGCGTCCCGCGTGGATGACCCGCAGGGTCAGCGACCGCGCGTTCCGGGTTTCGAGAGTCTTCAGTTTGTTGGCGGCGAACCGCACCGGCGTGTTGCCGCTCGAGCGCAGATACACCTGCGCCGCGTCCGCCTTCAGGGCCGCCTTCTCCAGCACCTCGCGGTGAAACATCACACCCCTCCGATCACACAGCGCGCCAGTCGCACATGCGGCGCGCCGTTCCCCACCGGCAGTCCCGACTGCCCGCCCTTGCCGCAATTGCCGCCGCCCGGGTCCCACCGGAAATCGTCGCCCACCGCGTCAATCGCTTTCAGCGTGTCAAACACGTTCCCGGTCAGCGTCACCCCGCGCAAAGGCTCCGCCAGCTTCCCTTTCCGGATCATGAAGCCTTCCATCGCCCGGAAGGTAAACATCTCCATCGCCGTCTGCCCGCCCAGCCAGTTCACCGCGTAGATGCCCTCATCGATGTCGGCGATCATGTCCGCGAAGCTCGTCTCCCCGGCCTCGATCGAAGTGTTGGTCATGCGCACAATCGGCGGATGCCGGTAGCTGATCGCCCGGGCGTTGCCGGTTAACGCCTCACCCATCTGCCCGGCGGTCTCCCGCGAATGCAACCTTCCCACCAGGCGGCCCTCTTCTATCAGGTAGTTCTTGCCCGCTGGCACCCCCTCCGCGTCGTACTTGAACGAGCCGCTCAACCCCGGCTCGGCCGCCGAGTCGACCACGTTCAGGATCGGTGGCCCGAATTCCTTGCCCAGCTCCAGGAGTTCGCGCAGCGGCGGGTTCTCGTAGACGTGATCCGCCTCGCTCAGGTGTCCGAAGGCCTCGTGAATGAAGACGCTGGCCAGCGTCGGGTCCATCACTACCACGAATTCGCCACTGCGCGCCGGGCTCGCCTTCAGCAGGTCCACCGCCCGCTGCCCGGCCCCGGCGAACTCCTCGTGCAGACCCTCGACAGCGCCAAAATCGCTCGTGCTGGTGCGGCTGGTCCGCCCGGTCTGGATTTCTGCCCCCTCTCGCGCCGAGATCGAGCCCGCCGCCCGCACCTGCATTCGATCTTGCTCGATGAAGCTGCCGGCCGAACTCGCGAAGCGGACCTTGCGGAACGAGTCGGAGTAGTAGATCTGCGAAGTCTGGATCTTGTCCGAAACCGACAGCGCGGCCTCGACGTACTCATCCATCAGGGCCTTTTTGTCCGCTAGCGACACTTCGGCCGGATCCTTGACCACCTCGGTCGGCACCACTTCGGTCGCCGGCTCCACGGGCGCCAGCCGCGTTCCGTCGCGGGCCGCCTGTCGGGCCTGCCGCACGGCCAGCGCCACCTTCTCCTCCAGGCCGTCCAGTTCGTTAAACGACACGAACCCCCACCCCCCGTCCACGGCCGCCCGGATGTTTCCGCCCAGTGCCGCGCTCGAACCGATGCTCTCCAGCTCGCGTATCCGGTAGCCGATGTGCGTGGAGGTGGCGTTCTCCACCCGAATCTCGCAGTAGTCCGCGTCCAGACCCTGCACCGCCGCTTCCAGTCTTTCCCGCACGCGCTCATCCCAATTCTTGAATTGTGTTGCACAACGGCAGCCCGGTCGCCAGCGTTGATTATATTGCCGGCCCCCGGTCACCGGGCGGCCCCCGGTCAAGGTATTCTCTGTTGTTGGCCGCCACCGTTTCGGCTTCCGGAGCACCGGCGGCGCCGCCTACCACCGAATCGTTTATCGTTTGAGGTTAGATTGAAGTATTGGCGCGTGCCGTTGCTGCTCGCCCTGGCGGTGGTTCTGGCGAGTTGCAGCGAGTCGCCCGGACCCGCGGCCACCGCTGTAGTCCCCGGCGTCGTTGCGTCCTTCACGCCGACGTCCGCGCCGTTGCCCACCTCCGCGCCCGCCACCGTCGCCCCCTCTCCCACCGACCCTTCCGCGACCCCGACCCCGTCCCCATCCGCCGCGCCGGTCCCGACCCCGGTACCGGCCACCACCGCGACTCCGGTCTCCACCGCAACCCCCACCCGGATCCCAACTGCGACCCCCACCCCGAGCCCCACTCCCTATCCCCCCTCCGCGTTCATCCTTCCCGGATTCACCGATCAATATCTCTCTTTCCAACCCGTCAGCGTCCACTTCATCCGTGACTTTCCCGACGGAATCGGCAACTTCGTCGATCGCGCCGTGCTTGAGGGCCGGGTTCGCTACGGGACCGGGATGCCCGAAGTAGATCTGCTCTGGCATCTCGAAGGACTCTCCGAAGTCGAGTGGCGTTTCGTGCTTGTGGACGAAACCGCGTATCTCTTGTCGGCGGTCGATGGCCTCAGCAATGGTTGGTTTCAGTCGAGTCCGATGCGGGGACTCATGAATCGGATTGCCCCACTCCTCCCGCCACTGCCAGCCCTCCTGAGCTGGGACTTCATCGAAAACGGGATATGGGAACTGCTCGATGACGGTAGCTGTGGCGGAACACCGTGCCACCAGTTCCGCCAGGCCTTTGACGATCGCGAGATCATCCTTGCTGTGGACCGGGCATCTCTTCGACCCCTCTCCATATCGGTCCGATCCGGCCCCGCCGATGGCCGCTACACCCGCGCGACCACCGAGTTCGTCTCCTGGAACGAAGACTTGGTTCTGGCTCCGCCAGACGAATCCGAGCCCGTCGCTCCCGAACTACTGGCATACGAGTTCTTCTGGCCGCTGGTACTTCTAGGAATAGAATCCAGGGATTCCGGCACCCTGTCGCTTGCCAGCTACCTGATCCCTTCCCGGCCGTGATCGATTAGTGAAGCAATGATTCGCTCTCTCCTGATCTTGGCGTTCTTGCTCGTGGGCCTGACCAGTTGTGGCGAGCAGCCGGCCCTGTTCCAGATGGCCGATTACTTTCAGGCAATCTGCGCCAATCTCGGCGAGTAACGTCTGGCTTGTAGGCCGTCTCCGGACCGTCCGTCTGGGTCACGCGATCCCGCTGAGCCGCCTCCGTCGGCGGTGTACAGTACCGGGGGACCAACCTCACCGACCCGGAGGGTTTCCCGATGCCCCGCTCGATCGCCCTGATTCTGCCGGCTCTGATTGTGTTCCTGCTGGCTGCCTGTGGAGACTCTGAGATTCGGGTTGAGATTGCCGGGGCGACACCCTCGCCAGCGCCGACGGCAACCCTGGAGCCGACGCCAACTCCGACAGAGACACCGACGTCGACACCGACGCCGACGCTGACACCGACGCTGACACCGACGGAGATACCGACACTTGCTTTCAGCGCCGACGAGTTTCAGAGACAGGTCATCGACACGCCTCCGGGGGGCATCAGTGTCAGTCTCGGCGGAGCTCTGGCCAGCGAAATCCCCGGCGTGGAATCCGCCGACATCGAAGTCACGCTGAACGTCTCACCGCCGATGATGAAGCTGAGTCTAAACCTCGTTGGAGCGACCTCCTTAACCCTGGACATCATCGCCACCGAAGACTCCTCCTATGTCGGCGTCGGAGGAGTCTGGATGAAGTCGTCGGCCAGCGAGGATCTGGCCGACCTGGCATCGGAATTCGGCGGCGACCTCGGCCCTGACGACCTTATTGAGGGCACCTGGGAGTACATCGGCGAGGTTCCCTGCGGCGAGGACGCCTGCTGGCAGGTCGAGTCGTCCGACGGCGCGCTGATGAACCTGCTCAAAGGCGACTACACCCCCGTGTCGGTCACCACGGTAGCCGACGGGGCCGAGATCGTCTTGGACATCCACCACTGGGGCAATGCCGTTGACATCGAGATACCGGTCGACGCGCGGGAAGTCAGCGAGGAAGAGATGATGTTCGCTTTGCTTGGAGCGTTCATGCCACTTATCGGCACAGGTCTCTAAGGGCTCTCATGCCGGTCGACGCCGAATCCCGGCCCTCCGACCTTTCGGGAGCCGTGTTCCGCCAACTCTGCCGCACCGGGGAGTGGACTGACACCAGCGTCGGTGTCGCCACCCGCTATGTTCAGGCCAATCTCGCCGTCCTACCGCGCGAATTCGCTGACGAGTTCGCGGAATTCTGCAAGCTAAATCCCCAACCGTGCCCGCTGCTGGAGCGTCTCCCGGCCGGCCAGTTCCTGACCGCCAAAACCGCCGATTCCGCCGACCTACGCACCGATCTACCTGCCTACTGCGTCTATCGTAACGGGGCGCTAGTCGCCGAACTCTACGACCTGCTTGACGAATGGAACGAGTCCCTTACGGCCTTTCTCCTGGGCTGCAGTTTCTCGTTCGAGCGCAAACTCGCCACCGCCGGTATCCCCGTGCGACACGTCGAGTTGGATGCCAACGTCCCGATGTACACCACCAGCATTCGTTGCCAATCGGCCGGTCGCTTCACCGGGCCGATGGTGGTGAGTATGCGGCCGATCCCGATGGATCGGGTCGCCGATGCCGTGCGCATCACTGGCAACCTCCCCCAGGTCCACGGCGCGCCGGTGCACAGCGGCGCGCCCGAGGCCATCGGCATCCGCGACCTGGCCTCCCCTGACTTCGGCGATCCGGTCCCCATCGGCGAAGGTGAAGTGCCCGTGTTCTGGGCCTGCGGGGTCACCCCCCAGGCCGTCGCCCTGGCCGCCGGGATTCCGCTGATGATTACCCACGCGCCCGGCCACATGTTCATCGGCGACGTCCTCGAGGCCGATCTGCAGCGCGTCTTCCCCGCCGCGCAACCGGAGTCGAGCTAGCCGCAGCCCCCGGTCGTGAACTCGATCGCGTCCCCCGCCCCGTAGCCCCCCAACCCGTTCGCCGCCTGGTAGAGAATCCCCCACACATAGTCGGACATCTTCTCCGGATCCGGCTTCAGCATCTCGGCTCCGTCCTCGCCCTCGTGGCCCAGAATCGTGCCGCTGCCGTGATCGATCACCCGCAGCACGGTGTTCTCCGGCGGAATACTCAAGATCAATTTGGCCATCGGGGGCATATCGGTCACCGGGAAACTGGTGTCGATCGAGGCAATGAGAGTCCGGATCAGGCTCGGCGCCATCACCAGCGCCCGCGCCGACAGCGCCTGTTGCTTAACCGCCAGCAACACCTGCTGCTGCCGGCAGACCCGATCCCAGTCCGAACGCGGATTCGCCAATCGTGACCGCGCGTACATCAGCGCGGTCGGCCCATCCAGGTGGTTCTCGCCGACTTCCAGCCGCAGATGGACCCGATCCTCGCTGTCCGGCACCAGGAAGTACTCGTCAAACTCCTGGTACACCAGCAGGTCGATCCCGCCCAGGGCGTCCACCAGTTGCTCAAACCCGGCAAATCCCATCGTTGCGTAGTAGTCGATCTGCACGTTCAGCAGTTCTCCGATCGCCCGGGCCATCGCCTCCGGGCCTTCGCGCAGGAAGATTCCGTTCACCCGATCGCGGGCTGTCTCGCACTCGCCCACACACAGGTCGCGCGGGACCGATATCAGCGCCATCGAGCGCGAGGTCGGGTCCACGCTCAGCACCATGATCGTGTCCGAGCGCGAGGCTTCCTCGCCGGGCCGGCGGTCCGTGCCCAGCAACAGAAACGTCACCCGCCCGGTGCCCGGCCAGTCCGGAATGGCGGCCGTTACCAGCGCTCCGGCCCCGTCCTTTAGGCCGTCGATCGCCTTGGTAATCAGGTTCCCCGAGCCCGGCGTCGGGGTAGGGGTCGGTCGCGGCGTCGGGCTCGGCGCTCGCGGTGCCGACGTATCCGGCGCTGCCGGCCCCCCGTTTGTCGGGTCGGTCGCCGCCGGCGCCCCGGTCAGCGCGCCATCGGTAGGCGTCCCCGCCGCCGGGACCGCGGATACCGCCACCGGAGCCGGTGCGCTCGCGGACTCGTGCGCCCCGCCCCGCCAGGTCGCCACCGCCGTCACCGCCAGCGCCACGACAACCGCGATCGCCGCCAGCGTGAGCCTCACGATGAAGGGGCGCAGTCGGGCCACAAGCTCTCTCAAGACACTCCTAGTGAAATCCACTACCGCTCGGCGCGACTGGTCAGCAGGCGCGAGCGCCGCCGTCGTCTCGTCAGGGTGCCGGGTAGAATAATGGCCGTTAGCTAGATTCGGATTCTGGAGATTATCGCCTATGGCCGGCGCCTTTCTGTCCAGCGCGGTCATCCGCATGGTTACCGAGCGCGTCCTGGCGAACGTCATCGAGCAGCTACCGCGTTCGGCCGGGCCGGGCGGGGCGGCCGCACCGGCCGGTGCCGCGCCGCCGCAGATCGCCGCCAACAGCCTCGCCATCCAACGCCTCGAAGAAGAATCCGAAGAGATCAAGTCCACCATGGACCGGGTCGAACTCCGCCTCGACGGGCTCGAACACCGGCTCCGTTGGCGCACCTACCTCTGGATCGCCCTTACCGCCGTCATTGTGTTCGCCATCGGTTTTGGGGCCGCGCTCGCCATCATCGCCATCGGCTAGGCGCTCGCGGCGTATCCTATGGGGGCGCTCGGGCCGATCGGCATCGACGAGGTCCGTCCGACCAGCCGCACCGGGTCAGTATCCGGAGCCACCACGCGATCATCACCAGCTTTCCCGTCCCGCCCGCCAGAGGAGTCCACCATGCCCCCCGAAGTCGCTCTGCCGC
>JASLPR010000084.1 GCA_030744875.1 Chloroflexota bacterium | reverse complement strand
GTCGGTCAGCCAGTGTTCCGCTCGGCGGGTTGATTTCGCAGCCTAGGGCTGATGTTGTTTGATCTCGGTCAGCCAGTGATCCACTCAGCGGGTTGATTCCCCACGACCACCGACGGGGCGCGGATTTGTCCACAGTTCCTCCACTGCCGATCCACCGATCGCGGTCTGTTTATGCGCCGGCCGCGACCGCCCATCGACTGCTACTCAACAAGACGTCCGGGAGTTGTCCGCCGATCCCGAGCCGATGGCAAGGGACTTGTGCTCCGTTTCGGGCCCGTTATCAACCGGCGATCCACAGGGTTTCCGTAGTCAGTCCCCTGGTTATCCGCGCGCGGGTCCCAACCTGCACGCAGGTCGGGCCACGAACAGATCAGGCCACGAAGAGCGATAGCCACAGGCTGTTTTGCTCTGGCAGCGGTTGCCGAGGAAGCCGCCGCGGAGAACGGTTGAAGGAAGATGCTGCCGGGGCAGCTAGGGCTTCAGCGGGCAGCGGGATGGGGTGCCGGAGCGACGCGGGTATTTCGCCGGGCTCGGCGCGGTCTTTTCAAAAGTGGCGATGACCCGCGGCTGGTCCAGGCCGGGCAACTCATAGGTATGGATCGGTCCGGGCGCGCCGCCCAGACGCGCGGCGATCGGCGCGGCGGCGGCGATTTCGTCCCGCGCGGCGGCTGTCTTGTAGAGCAGCACGCGGCCATCCACCCGCAGGAGTGGCAGGCAAAGTTCCAAGGCGACGCCGGTGGCGGCCAGAGCGCGGGCCGTGGCCAGGTGGAACGACTCACGAAACTCCGGGTCGTGGGCCAGCGTCTCGGCGCGCACCCGCAGGACCCGGATATTGGCGAGGCCGAGTGCGTCGACGGTGTCCTGTAGGAACCCGGCGGCGCGGACCCGCGACTCGACCAGAAAGACCCGCAGATCGGGCCGGGCAATGGCCAGCGGGATGCCGGGCAAGCCGGCGCCGCTGCCGATGTCGACCAGGCGCAGCGGTTTGTCGGTTGCTTCGGGAAGCTCGAACGCCGGGTGGGCCGGCATCGCGGCGAAAGGAGGTGAACCGATGAGCGCGTCGGCCAGGTGGAGCGTCTCCAGATCGGCGACCGTCCGCTTGCCGATGTGTCCCTGGGGAGCGGCGACTTTGGTCAGGCGGCGGGCGTAGGCGCGCATCGGCCCGGAAACTTCGCTGGCGGCCGGCACAGCGGCACGCACAGCAGGTTTTGTCTGCGATTGATCTTCGGACGACGGCGTGGGTTCGGCGCCGGATTCGTTGTTGGCGGGTGGTTCCAAGTGATGGCGGCCTATGCAGTTGGGATGACGGAGCGCGGTAGAGGTTAACCTCTGGGGTCGGCGCGCTGGCGCCGGCCGGCACCCCTGGAGGCACGATGGATCGGCTGTGGAGCCCCTGGCGGATGGAGTACATCGAACGCGATCGCGCCGGCGGCGACGGCTGCCCGTTCTGCTACACCCGCGCCGAAGCCGCAGAACTCCCCGGACTCGTCGTGGCCACCTCGGCACTGGCCTACGTGATCCTGAATCTCTACCCATACAACGGCGGGCACCTGCTGGTGGTTCCCTACCGGCACGTCGGCGAGATGCTGGATATCACGCCTGCGGAGTTCGCCGATATCACCGGGCTGTTGCAGGACTGCGTGCGCGGGTTGCGCAAGGTGATGAATCCGGCCGGCTTCAATATCGGCCTGAACCTGGGCGCCGCCGGCGGCGCCGGCATGCCGGACCACCTGCACTTCCACGTGGTGCCGCGCTGGGAGGGCGATACGAATTTCATGCCGGTGGTGGGCGAGACCAAGGTGATGCCGGAGACGCTGGAACAGACGAAGGCGCGGCTAGTCGAAGCCTGGCAACTGCAGGCTGATTCTCGCGCCTCGGGCGAGTAGTTGGGAGGCTGCGGCTGGATCGGCGGCAAGCCACAGGCTGCCTTCTTGTCTCACGTTGACGCGAGCCGCCCCTAAAGGCGATGGGTCCGCCGGCGGATTCATGCGCCGGTCGGTCAGGGCAGAGCGGGTTGGAGGGTCTGGGAGTTTGAGGATGGCGCGGCGGAGTCTGTACGGACCGGCAGCGGCTCGCGGGTGGGGGCCTGCTCGGGCAGGAAGCCGAACGCTTTCGGGGGCCAGTAGCGCAGCCAGAGCTTGCCGATGATGGCCGCCGCCGGGACCGGTCCGAAGCGGCGTGAATCCTCACTCTCGCGGCGGTTGTCGCCGAGCACGAAATACGCCTTGTCGCCCAGCACAATCGGCGGCATCGAGTAGTTGTCGGGCTCGACGATGTAGGACGATTCGTCGAGGCCGATGCCGTTGATGTAGACCTTGCCGTCGCGCATTTCGATGGTTTCGTTGGGCAGGCCGATGACGCGCTTTACCAGATCTTCACGCTGTTCGGAGGGCTTGCTGATGACCGTGACATCGCCGCGCGCCGGGCTGGAGGTGAGATACGAGATCTTGGTGACCAGGACCAACTCGTCGGTGTGGAGCGCCGGGAGCATGCTGCGGCCGTCGACGCGGAAGTTCTGCACCACGAGCCGCGAGGCGAAGAAGATGAAGGCGGCCAGCAGAAGGGTCTCGAAGATCTCGAGGATCACGCCCTGGTGGCGGCGCCAAAAGGCGGTCATTTAGCGTCTGCGCAGCGTGGTGATGGACGGGTCTTTCGCGGGCTGGGGACGGGCTCGCCGGGGCCGGGATGGGTCCCCGATTCGGCTCCCGTCATGGTAACATTCCGCGACTCAACCCACCCACCGGGATACCGCCGGTGGGGCCCGTTTTTCCCGAAGGCGATTCGATTCTTGACGCGCCGCAAGTCGATCCTGGAACTGGCCGGTCCGACCCTGGCGGTAGCCGTGGCCGTAGGCGTGCTGGACCAGGTGCTGAAGGCGGCCATCAGCAGCTATCTGCTGGAACAGGACGGGGCGCAGGCGTGGCTGATCGAGCCGGTGCTGAAACTGCGCCTGGTGCACAACAGCGGCCTGGTGTTCGGGATGTTCTCGGGATCGGCAACGCCCTGGGCTTTAACCGGGCTGGTGCTAGCGGCGGTCGGCGCGCTGATCTGGGTGTATTCGAAACAGTTGCAGCGCCCCACCCTGGCCACCCGGCTGGTGTTCGGCCTGACCTTCGGCGGCGCCATCGGCAACCTGATCGATCGCTTCCGCTTCGGGCATGTGGTGGATTACATGGACCTGGGCTGGTGGCCGGTGTTCAACCTGGCCGACGCCGCGATCGATGTGTCGATCGCACTGTTCGTGATCTTGCTGCTGGCCGGCCGGGTGGAACAACGCCCGAACCTGCCGGCGCCGTTTACGCAGTAGTCCGGGGACCGGCGGGCGGGTTGGAACGAGGGGCGGCTGCGGGAGCGGGGAGCACGGCGATGAGCGAGAAGGCCGGCAACCGTTGAGCCCGGCTACCACCGAACAGTTCACGGCCTCTGCGGCCGACGCCGGCCGACGCGTGGACGTGGTGCTGGCAGAACGCTTCCCGGATCTGAGTCGCAATCGCGTGCAACACCTGGTGGATGACGGCTTTGTGCTGGTGAACGACCAACCGCCGCGCCGCGCGAGCCGCCTGGCCGAGGGCGATGCCGTGGAGTGCACGATCCCGGAACGCACGACGAAAGTGGAGGCCGACCCGGACATCGCCTTCAGCACAATCCACGCCGGCGACGACGTGATCGCCATCGACAAGCCCGCCGGCCTGGCGGTGCACCCGGGAGCGGGCCGCCCCGACGGGACGCTGGTGAACGGCCTGCTGGCGCGGTACCCGGAGATCGCGGCGGTGGGCGGGGCGGAGCGGCCCGGGATCGTCCATCGGCTGGATATGGACACCTCGGGCGTCATGCTCGTGGCCCGCACCGAGGCCGCCCATCACTCGCTGGTAGAGCAGTTCGGCGATCGCAAGGTGCAAAAGACCTACGTGGCCCTGGTGGCCGGGAGCTTTCCGCACGCCTCGGGGACCATCGAGGCGCCCATCGGCCGTTCGACCGCCGACCCGCGCCGGATGGAGGTGGACTGGTCGGGCCAGCCGGCACTGAGCGAATTCCGCCGCGTGGCCCGGACCGACGATGCCTCCCTGCTGGAACTGGACCTGGTGACCGGGCGCACCCACCAGGCGCGGGTGCACCTAGCGGCGGTGGGTTTTGCGGTGCTCGGCGACCCGGTGTACGGGACCGACGGCGGGGCGGACCGGCAAATGCTGCACGCCTGGCGGATCGCGGCCGATCTGCCCGATGGCACGCGCCTGACGGCCCGCGCCGGGCTGCACGCGGATATGTTGCAGGCGCTGGCGGATTTCGACATCGACGGGGCGGGGTACGGGGCTACGGATTGGGCGGTGGATCAGGGAGGCTAGAACGCTCCTAGTTCCAGCAGCGGGCTCGGGTCCTGCCTTTGTTTGGTCGATCCCAACCTGCACGCAGGTCGGGCCACGCACGGCGCGGGTCGGGCCACCAGCCGCAGGTTATTTAGTTCTACCAGCGGATGCGGATCAAGCTAGCGACCGGACGATCTAGATGGACTCCGTCGCGGGGGGAACCTAGGCGGCGGAGGTGTCGCCGTCAGCGGGGTCGGGATCGGGGTCGGATTCGCGATCTCCCTCAGGAGTCGGAACAGCGAGCCGCGAGAGCAGCACGCCCAACTCGTAGAGCAGGTACATCGGGATCGCCACCGTCATCTGCGTGAACGGGTCGGGCGTCGGAGTGATGATCGCCGCGATGATGACGATGACCACAATTGCATAGCGGCGGAAGCTCTGCAGCCGCTTGGTGCTGACGATGCGCAGCCGCGCCAGCAGGAAGATGACCAGCGGCGTCTCGAAAACCAGCCCGACGGCCAGCAGGATCTTGGTAACGAAGTCGGCGAACGACGAGACGCTCAGCTCGGTCTTGATGTCGTCGGGGCTGAAGTTGGTCAGGAAGCCGA
>JASLPR010000083.1 GCA_030744875.1 Chloroflexota bacterium | reverse complement strand
GTCCGACGGTGTCAGGTGCCACAGCGGCCGAGATCGAGCGGTCAACGGCAAAATCGGCCCTGCAGTATCTCGACGAAGTAATGGGAGGTGGGTCATCCCAAGCTTCGTCGCCAACCGCCCAAGCCGATGGTGTCGCGACTGGTCCGACAGAACCCACCAGTAGCGCCGACACCACCGACCGGAGCGGAAGTGCCGATCAACTCGAGAACCGCTACCAGCGAATGCTGGAAGAGCTTGGCAGCGCTGACGACGCCGATGCGCCGGAACTGACGAGCGGCTCGGTCCAGGTCCCATCGGCGGCCCGCCGACTGGCCCGAGCCGAGGCGGCATATGAAATTGAGATAACGCCGGACATAGCACTCCATGTGAGGGGTGAGGTCGACCGTGAGGCTCTGAGGCGCCTCGAGCGGCTCGCGGACTATTTTCGGCACGCGTTGACTGGAGGATTTGATGACCAACGCTCTAACGACGACTAATCAGAACGACGACCGCCTGACCTTGCGCGCCCGGTTTGACCGGTCCTTCGTCTGGACCCGGGGCAATTCCGTCCGGTACCTGCTGGTTGATGTCCAGGCGCCGGACCCCGAGCTTGCTGAGGGCGCGGTACGCCGACCACTGAACCTCGCCCTGGTCATCGACAGATCAAGTTCGATGAACGGAGCGCCGTTTGCCGCAGCGAAGCAGGCGGCTGAGGGGGTCGTGGAGTCCCTCTCTCCGAGTGACCACCTGTCGCTGGTTTCATTCTGTCAACGTGTCGATGTCCACGCGACATCGGTGCGTATGGACGAGCAGGGTAAAGCCGAGCTGCGGAGGGCAATTGCAGACCTGGACAGCGAAGGTATGACCAACCTGTCTGGGGGCTGGCTCGAAGGCGCCAGATGCGTTGCATCGAGAATGGAGGCCGCCCCCAACTCCCACCACCGGGTAGTGCTTCTATCGGACGGGTATGCGAACGAAGGCATTGTCGAGCCTGAACAGTTGGCTCAACACGCAAGGGAATTGCGAAGCAGGGGCCTGTACACCTCCACGGTCGGCATCGGTGACAACTACTCGACGGTGCAGATTCAAACCATCGCCGAACATGGTGGGGGTAGACTGCACGACGCCGAGCGGCCTGAGGAGATCATCGAGGTCGTGGTGGCAGAATTGCGCGAGATTCTCACGACTGCTGCGGAGGATGTATCTATTTCCCTCAGCTACCCACCGCAAGTCCAGGTCGAGGCGCTAGGGACCTATGCCGTAGTCACCGACACTTCTGGAACGGCATGTTCTATAGGACCGATGATGGGCGGCGCAACACGGCAGGTCGTATTCAAGACCCAAGCGCCAAGTGGGAAGCGCGGCACCGGTCTCGAATTCAACGTCTATGCATCGTGGAAGAAGCCGGGAGACAACTCTGTGCTTCGTACCGATGGCCTGGAGATTGCGCTCACCTACGCACCTGCCGCCGTGAACACGGACCAGAAACGCGATATTCCGGTCAGCCAGGATATCGCCAAAATCTGGCAGTCATTCATACTTCAACAAGTAGCGATCATGAACCAGGAACATCGACTGGACGAGGCCAGCGACTTCATCCTGTCCCAGTTGGAGTTCTTCGGGCCGTACTGCGAGGGATTACCCGGGACGAGTTCTCTGGTTGAGGAGCTCCGACGAGCGGCGTCGGTGTCACGGCAACAGTGGAATCCGCGATCAAGCCGAGAGATCTATCTGCGGCACCACCACCGCAGTCGCCGGCAGGCCGATCATCGGAGCGCAGCGAGGCCGAGCTGGGACGACTACCTGCCCGAACCGGGGTCCGGTTCCAAGCCCGGAGACCGACCTTCGCCCCGTCCAAACGTCTAACTTCCACCCTGAGCCGGGCCCGGTCGAGCTGGGCAGAGCAGTCCCCGTCCCCGGAAAGACCTAAACACGGCACACAAGGAAAGGTTCGATAGTAACGTCTGCGTGTGTTCTGTAACATTTGTGATAGGTGGTCCTGCTGAGGTGAGGGATGCTGGAGAGGGGCCCTGGGAGCGCGGGTAGGCTCAAGGGGAATAGGGCCGGTCGCAAGAAGGCTCACACCCACGCGGCCACCCCGTCTGAGGTTGAGATCCGTGACCTACCTCCACGCTAGGGTTCCCCACGGACGGTCAAGGTGAGGTGCCTGAGGCAGCCTGGGGTGGCGTAGATGCCCGCGGGGAGCCCGACCGAGGCTGTATACATCCGCCTCGACCGGAAGCGGAGCCCTGGTAGCCGGAGCCGAAGGTGCCGAGTCAGCGGGCTTACAGCCGCCGGGGACGCGACGCTCACTGTCCACCCACGCCAGCGAGGCGTACTTCTGGCTCGAGTTATCGGGAAGCCTCACCTTCACCTGCTGGTGCCTCATCTATGCATTGGCAGGTGCTCTAAAGAACGCGAAGGGGGCGACCGACGCCTCTTAGCCGGCCGGAGAGACCGCGGCCGAAAGCTCCGAGCCGCGCCCGCTCCGCAGCGCGCAGAACATGTCCGCCGCCAGCGCCATCAGGATCGCCGTCCGGAACAGGATCACCCCATACGTATACCAGGCCGGCAGCCCGAAAGTCAGTCCCAGCGGCCGTTCGAACAGCTCCATCGCCCCGATCCCGATCGCCAGCATCAGGCCCTTCCCGTTGGGGTAGACCAGCAGCAGGAACGGCAGCAGCCAGGTCACGAACGAGGGGCTCCAGCCCTTCAGGAAGACCACGAATAGCAGCATCGCCAGGAACGCCAACCGCACCTGGTCCACCGCCCGCGCCGAAAACCGCCCGCGCAGCAGGATGTAGGCGTAGGCGCCGGCCAGCAGCAGCAGCGGCACCAGCGAGAAATACTCCGGCAGCCGCGAGACGAAGGGGAACTCCGTCGCCTGCTCCGGGTTCAGGCGGTGCGGGTTCACCCAGCCGTCGTCCAGGTTACCCTCAGCCAGCGCCCAGACCGTCAACCAGGGCGGTCGCGCTAGCATGTTCTTGAAGGTCGCGATCGTCGCTTCGGTGCCAAAGATCAGGAACGGACCGTACCCGGCCAGCAGTGTGACTGCCGCCACCGCCACCACTCGCACACGCTGCCGCAGCGAGCCAGCGTGACTCAGCAGCAGAATCATCGCCGACACCGGGATGATCTTCACCATTACGCCCAGCACGGCCGCCAGCGCCGCCGTATGGCGGTGGCGGTTCAGCGCCAGGTACACCGCCAGCAGCAGGAAGAAGATCCCCGTCGAGTTGAACGTGCGCATCCACTCGTAGACCGGCGCCGCCAGGATCGCGTACGACCAGGCCACGAAGATCGCGCGCTCCCGGTCCCAGGCCAGCGCGGCGATCCGGTAAATCAGCGCTAGGCTGGCGATCCCGAACGGTAGCAGCGCCAGCGTGATCCCAATGTAGTAGCGCTCCAGGTTCGCCCCGAAGGTCGCCACCGCCTGGTACACGCCGGCCGAAAGCCACGGGAACGCCGGCGGGTACTCATACCAGAGTTGCAGGTACGGCCAGTTGCCTTGGTCGGTGTCCAGCGCCAGCTTGTAGGCATCGAGATATGCTGGCCAGGGGTCGACTCGAAACGACGGTTCGAACGCGAACAGCATTGTCAGGCGCAGACCCAGGTACGCGATCAGGATCAGGGAAAAATTCCCCGGCGCCGCCAGGCCGACCCTGCCGAACGCCGCCCGCGCCGAACCCCACTCGCGCCGTAGCCAGCCCAGCGCGTCATCGGCGTGCAGCACGGGCAGGAAGACCTGGACAACCGCGAACGCGATCCAAACCACGTACCAGTAGATCCAGGTCGCCCGGTAGTGGACGAAAAGATGGTTGGCCCAATCTGATAATGTCACCGCCAGGAAGAACGGCCAGAAAAGCAGCAGTAGCCAGAAGCTGCGGGCGACCGTCCGCAGGGCCACGCGGGGTGGCACTCGGCGAAGCGCGAGCAGCAGGCTGGTCTGGGTGATCAGCAGGAACGCCAGGCCGGCCATGGCCACGAGAGCCGTGAGCGCCCACTCCGCGCTCATCCCAAGTATATCTGGGCGCCCCAGCCGCAGCAGCGAGATCAGCAGTCCCCCACCGGTAATGCCCAACAGCGAGCCAAGGTAGTCGCGGGCCGTCGCGCGGTCAGGCACGGAAGGCGTTCGGTGCGGAAGCGGTGGACCTCATGCGCGGATACTACCCCTTCCGGACGGCGCGAATCGCGCTTCTCGACCGGGACTCGGTGACCGGAGGACCAGCCAGGCTCCGAAGGCGGCGACGGCGATGCCCAGCGTCTCGAATCCGGACTGCGCAATTTGGAGCCCGCCACCGGCCGCTAGGCTCGGGAACGCAGCCTGGATGCCGGTGTCGGAGTACCCGGCGCTGTCGCCGTCAGGGGCGTCTCCAAAGTCGACGACGGGCTGGACGGTTGGGGCGGCGGGGGGCGGGGCGGTGACGGTTGGCTCCGGGGCAGGGGCGGCGGTGGCTTCCGGTGTCGGAGTCGGTTGCGGAGCGGAGGGTGCCGCGGGCTCGGCGGCGGATTGTTCGGGTACCGCGGCTGGGACGGGCGCCTCGGCGGCAGCGGCGGTCGGAGCGTCGGTGGTGGTCTCTTCCCGGTCGCAGGCAGCGAAGATGAACAGCGTAGAGACCGCTAGCAGCGCGAGCAGCCAGGCGGCCGTGGCGGTACGCCGCTTGCCGAGACTTGTCTTCATATACGCAGGCCCCGCCTTCCTCGAAGGGGGCGATTGCAGCAGTCGGGCGGACCGTCGCGGACCAGGGCCAACTCCTGATCGGAGTTGTCTGGCGCAACGGGGCCTCAGTCAGATAGCGGGGTATTCCGGCCGGCGGCATGGCGCTCGACGCCCACGGTTTCCGGCGCTGACTTGTAACTGGCGGGCGGGACTCCGAGAATGGGGTTTCGCGGATGTTGAGGACTAGAGGGGTAAATGGATGGACTTGTCGGGTAAGACGGCGATTGTGACCGGAGTGACGAGCGGCATGGGCGTGGCGATTGTCGAGAGCCTGGCCGGAGCGGGCATGAACCTGGCCATCGCCGCGCGGCGGGTGGAGCTGCTGGAGAAGACGGCGGAGGTGGCGCGAGCGGCGGGCGCCGAGGTGCTGGCCGAACCACTGGATGTAGCCGACCGGGCCGCAACTTCTGCCTTCGCCCGGGCCGCGCTGGATCTCTTCGGCGGGGTGGATGTGCTGGTCAACAACGCCGGGACGAACAGCGATCCGCGGACGGTGGCGGAGATCGATCCCCAGGACTGGGATCGGGTGGTGAGGGTGAACCTGACCGGTGCCTTCAACCTGGCCCACGCACTGATTCCTTCGATGCGGGCGGCAGGCGGCGGGCTAATCATCAACGTGGCCTCGCTGGCGGCCTTCATACCTTCGGGGATGGCTGGCTCGGCCTATTCAGCTTCGAAGGCGGCTATGCGGGCGCTGTCGATCAATATCAACGACGAGGAATGGCGGAACGGGATTCGCGCGACGACGATCCACCCGGGGGAGACGGACACGCCGATCCTGGATCTGCGCCCGGAGCCGCCCAGCGCCGCGGAGCGCGCCCGCATGGTGCAGGTGGAAGATATCGCGGAGGCGGTGTTGTTTGTGGTTCAGTTGCCGGCGCGGACGAAGATCGACGAGCTAATCATCACGCCCACCCACCGACGCCGCGGCTGAAGCGCGGTCCGCTGCGGACCGATTGAGTCCGGCGACGGCCTCGGCGATGGCGGCGTCGATGGTGGCGACCATCTCGTCGGCCTGCTGATCGGTGAGGATCAACGGCGGCCCGAGGATCTGCACGTGTAGCGAGGGCCGGGTGATCAGGCCGCGCTTGCGGCAGCCGGCATCGACGCGTTTGGCGAAGGCGACTTCATCGGGAAACGGTTGATGGGTGGCGCGGTCCTGGACGTACTCGATGCCGAGCAGCAGACCTTCGCCGGTGATCTGGCCGATGACGTCGTGCTTCTCGGCGAGGGCGGCGAGTTTGGTTTTCATGCGCCCGCCGACCCGGGCGGCGTTACCGAGCAGGTCGCGGTCGAGCAATTCGCGGATGGTGGCGACGGCGGCCGCGCCGGCCAACGGAGCGCCGCCGTAGGTGTGGCCGGCGTGGAACTGGATCATTTCGTCGGAGTCACCCCAGAAGGCTCGCGCGATCTGGTCGGTGATGACCGCCGCGGCGACGGGGAAGTAGCCACCGCTCATGCCTTTGCCTATCGCCAGGATGTCGGGCCAGACGTCGAAGACATCGGAGGCGAACATCTTGCCGGTGCGCCCGAAGCCGGTGATGACTTCGTCGGCGATCATGAGCACGCCGTGACGGTCGCAAATTTCGCGGACGATCTTGAAGTACTCGGGCGGCGGGACGACGAAGCCGTCGCCGGCGACGATAATGGGCTCGGCGATGAAGGCGGCGACGGTGTCGGCGCCTTCGCCCTGGATGACTTTATCGAGCATTTCGGCGCAGTTGATCCCGCAGTCACCGTATTCGAGTTTGAAGGGACAGCGGTAACAAAACGGCGGCGGGATGTGGACGTAGCCGGTGGGGAAGGGCTCGTAGACGGCTTTGCGGACGGCGCCGCCGGACGCGGCCAACGAGCCGAGCGTGCCGCCGTGGTAGGACCAGTAGCGGGAGATGATTTTATAGCGGCCCGGGCTGCCGGTCTGGCGGTGGTACTGGCGGGCGATCTTCATGGCCGTTTCGGTGGCTTCGGAGCCGCCGCTGACCAGGTGCGAGGTGGTGAACTGGGGCGGGGTGATCTCGTCTAGCAGCGCGGCCAACTCGATGGCCGGCTCGTTGGTGGAGTGCATCAGCAGGTGGAAGTGCAGTTTGTCGAGCTGGGTCTTCATGGCCTCGATGACGCGCTCGTTGCGGTAGCCAACGTTGCAGGCGAAGATGCCGGAGACGCCGTCGATGAAGCGGTTGCCGTTGACATCGGTGACGTAGATCCCATCGCCTTCGGCCAGGATCAGCGGGTCGGCCGCGAAGTCCTTCATCTGCATGAAGGGCAGGAACATCCGTTTGGTCGCTTCGGCCAGGTCTTTCGCCGGCATCCGGGGCCTCCGATCGCGTGACCCGGGCACTAGCCGGATCAGCAGTCCACCGGCACCGGGAATGCTTAGCCCCCCGGCACCTGCCGGCATGTTATCAGGGCAAATGGGCGCGAAGGCTAGCCAGCATCTTCGCCGGCTTTGGGTGAGGCCGCGTCGCCGTAGCGGGGCAGCCAGTAGGAGCGGTAGAGGCCGTCGCATTCGGGAGAGCAGAACTCGAGACCGTCTTCGGCGACCCAGACGTCGCGGGGAATCATTTGCCCGCACATGCGGCAGTTAACTACGCCGGTGTGCCACCAGGGCCAGTTGAGCTGCCGCCAGTGGCCGCCGTTGGTGGCCTTTGCTTCCTTGCTCACAACGACGTTCCAATCTTCGCGGCGGCTGCCAATTCGGCGCGAAGGGCCTCGGTGGCGGCCTGGTCGACGGTGAGATCATCGCCGTCTTCGGAGATGGCGACGCCGTAGTTGGAGCGCGCCGCGTCGATCGACACGAACTGCTCTTCGACGTCCCGGCGGACCAGTTCGACGTCGCGCTCCCATGGCCGGCCGAACCCGCCGCCGCCGGGGGTGCGGATGCAGACCTCGTCGCCGTGGGTGAGCTTGATGTTGGCGAAGCGGGAGTTGCTGCGGGTGCCGAAGGCGTCGCGGAAGGTAAGGAACTCGTCGCTGCCGGCGCGCTTGACCGTCAGCTCGGAGGTGGCCCCGCCGCCGGCGCCGAACAGCCCCCGGGGACGCTTGACCATGCCGTTGAAGACCGCCGAGACCGTGATGTCGTCAGTGCGGACTTCCATGATCCGCTCGGTGCTGAGCCCACCGCGATGCCGGCCGGGCCCGCCGGAGTCCTGGCGCAGGCGGTAGGCCTTTTGTACGAACGGGTAGCGGGTCTCGAAGATCTCCACCGGCGTGTTGGGGCAGTTGCCGTTGGGGACGACCTGGTTGCTGTTGCCGTCGGCTTCGTCGCGACCGCCCCAGCCGACGCCCTCAAGGTGGTAATGGACGTAGTACTGGTCGGTGTGCGGGTGGGTGCCGCCGAAGAGGAAGTTGCTAGAGGAACCGCCGGTGGAGGCGGAGGCGCGGTCGGGCACGGCCTGGGCAAGGGCACCGAGCACGATTGCCCAGAGGCGGGGATGGGTCTCGGTGTTGCCGGCCACCGAGGCGCCGGGCTCAACCACGTTGACGACCGTCCCGGGCGGGGCGATAACGGTGATGGGGCGGTAGACGCCGTCGTTGTGAGGGATGTCGTTATCGACGATCTGCAGCACCGCGTTGTAAACGGCCGAGGCGGTGACGCCGTAGGTGCAGTTCATGACATGCGGCCCCTGGGGATCGCTGCCGGTGAAGTCGGCGATGAGGCTGTCGCCGTTGATGACTACCCGCAAGCGGAACCAGTCGGCCTCGGGCGGATCGGTGGCGTTGCTGATGGAGTCTTCGTAGTAGTACTCGCCGTCGGGGATGGCGGCGATCTCAACGCGCATCCAGCGCTCGGAGTGCGCCATGAGGTCGGAGCAGATTCCGCGGAGTCCGTCGGCGCCGTAGGTCTCCAGGATCTCGTGCAGGCGGCGCTCGGCGATATTGAGCGAGGCCAGCATGGCGTGGAGGTCGCCCCAGGAGTAGCGGGGGGCGCGGTGGTTGGTCATGATGATCCGCCAGATGTCCTGGACGTATTCGCCCTCGCGCATCAACCAGACGGGCGGCAGGCGCAGGCCCTCCTGATAGACCTCGGTGGCGGTGGCGGCGAAACCGCCGGGAGCGAGCCCGCCGATTTCGGACATGTGGGCGATGTTGGCGACATAGCCGAAGATTTCGCCTTCGTGATAGACGGCCTTGATTACGACGTGCTCGGGCATGTGGACGCCACCGCGGTAGGGGTCGTTGTGGACGACGACGTCTCCGGGCTTGAGGGCGTCGTCGCCGATTTCGGCGATGAGCCACTTGACGACGAAGCGGATGGCGCCGACCTGGGCCGGGGAGAACTCGCTCTGCGCCAGCATTACGCCGTCGCGGTCGAAGACGACGCACGAAAAGTCGAGGCTCTCGCTGAAGATGGGTGAATAGGCGGCCCGCATCATCGTGCTGCCCATCTCTTTGCAGATGCCGACGAGGCGGTTGTAGACGACGTTCAGGGTGACCTGGTTGGTGCCGTTGACTTCAACCATGCCGGCCGGTCCCTTCTGCGCTGGACGCGCTTACGCTCATCCGCCTAGATCTCCACGATACCGAGGCCCTCGGCCGAGATGAGCATGGAGCCGCCGGGATCGATGAGGATGGTGGAGTCGAGCTCTTCGACGATGGCCGGTCCGGTGATTTCCTGCCCGGCTACCAGGTCTTCGCGCCGGTAGATGGCGCAGTCGATGGGGCCTTTGTCGAACCAGACTTGCCGCCGGCCGACCGGCTCGCCGGGAGCGCCGGACGGCGCCGGGGGCAGCGTCGGCGAGGGGGTCGAACCGCGCACGGTGACCGTGAATTGCACGAATTCGATGACCTCGGCTTCGAGGCGGTAGCCGTAGATGCCTTCGTAGTGGACGTGGAAATCCTCGATCAGGCGCGGCAGGGAGGCTTCGTCGATGGGGCCCGTGGGAATCGGGATTTCCTCTTCGTAGTTCTGGCCGTCGTAGCGGGCGCTGACCCAGCGCTCGACGGCCGGCTCGCCGGAGAAGCC
>JASLPR010000082.1 GCA_030744875.1 Chloroflexota bacterium | reverse complement strand
CGGGTTTTTGGTGCAGACAGAGGCCAGTCCCGCATGAAGACGCCATCGCCATCGCCATCACGCTTGTCGAGCCGCCGCCTGTTGCTCGCCGCTGGCGGGATCGGCCTGGCCACGCTGGCTGCCGCCTGCGGCGCTGAAGCGGCCGCGCCGGCGCAGTCCATCGCCGCCGCCCCGGCCGCCGTTCCTCCGGTCGTACCGACCGACGCGCCGGCCGGTGCCGCTGAGCCCGATCCGGCAACCGAAGCCCCCACGCCGGCTGGCAACCCGACCGGGACTTCCGAAGCAGCTCCGGTGGCCGACGCGGCGCCGACCCCGACCGCCGCCCCGGTCGCTGAAGCCGCCCCCGTCGCCCCCCCTGCCCCTGCCTTTCCCCGCCCCGCCCCCTACAACCCCGACGACCGTGACTCCATCAAAGTGCGCTATTCCGAAGACAGCGCCCGATTCGAGGCCGTCCTCACCGCCGGCGTCCCGGTGCTCTGGGTCACCGACGCCATCTGGTGACCCAACTGTGCGCGTATGCGCCCCACCGTGCGTGGGCTGATGGACGAATACGCCGGCCGCGTCGAGTTCTTGATCATGGATTACGACAACCGTGACCTTGACCCCTACCGGATGCAGTACGGCGCCACCGGGCATCCTTCCTTCGCCGCCATCAGCGCCGCCGGTGAAGTAGTCGGCAACATCGTCGGTCCGGTTCCTCCGGAGAAGTTGGAGTCCCTCGTCGCGCAGATCGCCGGCTAAGAGCCAGCCTGCCCCGCGCGTCCTTCCACACCGAACCCCCTCCCCACCGCCCGTCCGACTAGCCCAGCGCCGCGATCCCCGGCAGCGTCTTACCCTCCAGCACCTCCAGCGAAGCCCCGCCGCCGGTCGAGACGTGATCCACCGCGTCCAGCAGTCCCAGCGCCTTCAGCGCCGCCACTGAGTCGCCACCGCCGACGATCGTAAACGCCTCCGACCGGCCCACCGCCTCGGCCAGCGCACGCGTCCCGGCCGCGAACGCCGCCCGCTCGGCCATGCCCATCGGGCCGTTCCACACGATCGTGCCCGCCCTCTCCAGGTACCCGGCAAACCGCGCCGCGCTCTCCGGGCCGATATCCAGCATGCTCCAGCCGTCCGGGACCCGCGTCGCCGGGTGGGTTTCGACCGGCATGTCGTCGGCCAGATCAGGGGCCATCACGCCGTCCTCGGGCAGCACGATTTCCACGCCCTGTTCCTTCGCCAGGCGCAGGATCTCGCGGGCGTCGTCCAGCAGGTCGGTCTCCACCAACGAACTCCCCATGTCGTGGCCCTGCGCCATCAGGAAGGTATTCGCCATCCCGCCGCCCAGCAGCAGCGAATCCACCCGGCCCAGCAAATTCCACAGGACCCCCAGCTTGGTCGAAACCTTCGCCCCACCCACCACCGCGACCAGCGGCCGCTGCGGGTCTGCAAGCTTCCCGGCCAACATCTCGATTTCGGTTTGCAGCAAGAACCCCGGATAGGCCGGCAGCGCCCCGGCCATTCCCGCCACCGAGGCGTGGGCGCGGTGAGTCGTGCCAAAAGCGTCATTCACGAACACATCCGCTGACGCCGCCAGTTCGCGCACGAAATCCGGGTCGTTTGCGGTCTCGCCGGCGTGGAAGCGCACGTTCTCGGCCAGCACGACCTCGCCCGGCGCCACCCGTTCCAGTGCCGCGGCGACCGCCGCCCCCACACAGTCCTCGACGAACTCCACCCGGCGTCCCAGCCGCTCCGCTAGTGGTTGGGCCAGCACCTCCAGTGACATCGCCGGATCGGGCCGGCCCTCGGGTCGCTTGAAATGGGCCAGCACCAGTACCCGCGCGCCGGCCGCCGCCACGTATTCAAGGGTCGGCAGCGCGGCGAGCATCCGGGTGTCGTCGGTCATCGCGCCGTCATCGTCGGTCGGCACGTTCAGATCGACCCGCACCGCCACCACCTTGCCCGCCAGTTCCGCCGAGCGCAGGTCTTTCACCGGCTACTCCCGGAACCCGCCCGGCTCATCCAGCCCACCAACCCGCCCACCGGCTAATTCTTCGATAGGAACGCCGCCATGTCCGCCAGCCGCGAGGCATAGCCCCACTCGTTGTCATACCAGGCGGCGATCTTCGCCAGGTTCCCGTCGACAACCATCGTCGAGCCGGCGTCCACGATCGAGGAGTGCTCGTTGCCCTTCAGGTCCAGCGACACCAGCGGTTCATCCGACACGTCCAGGATTCCCGCCAACCGGCCTTCGGCCGCCGCGCGCAGCCGCGCGTTGATCTCGTCCGCGGTCGCCGACTTCTCCAGCAGGACCACGAACTCCACGATCGACACCGTCGGCGTCGGCACGCGGTAGGCCGCGCCGTCCAACCTACCGTGCAGTTCCGGAATCACCATCCCGATCGCCCGGGCGGCCCCGGTCGAGGCTGGCACGATATTCATCGCTCCCGAACGGGCGTCGCGCAGGTCCTTCTTCTGGGTATCCAGAATCGCCTGACCGCCGGTGTAGGAATGCACGGTCGTCATCTGGCCCTTCACGATCCCAAACTCGTTGTGCACTACGCTCACCGGTGGCGCCAGGCCATTGGTCGTGCAGGAGGCGTTCGACACCACGTGATGTTTGGCGGCGTCGTAGATGTCGTCATTCACGCCCAGCACGATCATCGCGTCGGCGTCGCCCGAGGGGGCCGAGATCAGCACCTTTTTCGCTCCGGCCGCGAGGTGCTTGCCAGCCATCGCCCGGCCGGTTCCCACCCCGGTGCACTCCAGGGCCACCTGCACGTCCAGGTCACCCCAGGGCAGCTCGTCCCAGTCGCGCTGCGCCAGCACCCGGATGCTCGCGCCGTCCACGGTCATGTGGTCGCCATCGACCTCCACGGTCCCCGGGTAGCCGCCATAGTTCGAGTCGTACTTCAGCAGGTGGGCGTTGGTCGTCGCGTCGGTCAGGTCGTTGATGGCCACCACCTCGAGTTCCGGGTGGCGTTGGGCCAGCGTGCGAAACACCAGCCGCCCAATTCTTCCGAAGCCGTTTATCGCTACACGCATCAGGGGTAGTCCTCCCATTGAAAACTCTGGATTATGCGGAACTTTCGCACGTCAGGTCGGCGAAGTCGGTCGCAGTTGTAACTCTTGTTTCTGGTTTCTTAGAACCCGGGGTTTCCGGGGATCGCGCCCGGGAAGTCCAGCACCCGCGGGGAGGCCGAGGCCCCCTCGTAGAGCTGCATCACCGTCTCGGCCAAGCGCTCCGGGTCGTGGTGCTCCGGGGATTCTGCGTCAATTACGTCCGCCGAAACAACTTCCAGCCCGCCGCGTTGCAGGTCCGCCTGCTCGCGTGGCGAAGCCGCCACGATGCGGATGTTGCCGTGTTCGCCGCTGCCCAGCACGTCGGTGCGACTGTTCAGCACCACATAGTGGAACAGCCCCGGGCCGACGTGCTCGGTCAGAACGCGCACGTGGTCGCTGGGGCCGAAATCGTCCGTCTCGCCCGATTCGGTCGCCACGTTGCACACATACACCTTCACCGCCTGCGAGGCCCGCAGCGCCGTCACAATATCCGGCACCAGCAGGTTCGGTAGGATGCTCGTAAACACGCTGCCCGGGCCGATCACCACCAGGTCCGCCGCCAGGATCGCCGACACCGCGTCATCATTCGCCGCCACATGTTTCGGCTGCAGGAACACTCGTTTGATCTTGCCGCCCTGGCCGATCCGCGACTCGCCGACCACGACCGTGCCGTCTTCCAGTTCCGCCGCCAGATTCACATCGGTCATCGAAGAGGGCGCGATCTCCCCCTGGATCCGCAATACCTGGCTCAGGGATTCGATCCCCTGGTCCATCCCGCCTTCGATGTCGCCCATCGCCGCGATCAGCAGGTTCCCCAGGCTGTGCCCCTTCAGTCCGTCACCCTGCTCGAAGCGATAGTGCACAAGCTTGGTCATCAAAGATTCCGAATCGGCCAGGGCGGTCAGGCAGTTCCGGATATCGCCCGGTGGCATCAGCCCGAAATCCCGGCGCAGCCGGCCCGAGCTGCCTCCGTCATCGGCCACCGTCACCACGGCCGTCAGGTTGGTCGTCAGTTCCTTCAAGCCGCGCAACAGGATGCCCTGCCCGGTGCCGCCGCCCATGCTCACCACGCGCGGCCCGCGCTGGCGGATTCTTCCCCGATAGATGATCTCCGCCACGTCCGCTCCGGGGGCGATCACCACGCTCAGCACCGAGCGGAACAGCGCCAGCGTCCCCAGCACGGCCACCAGCACCCCCACGCTCGCCAGGCCGACTTCACGCCAGGGGTGCGGAATCCACTGCAGGGTCACCGCGTGCGCCAGCCAGCCGGCCGACTCCGGCACGTCGAAGGTGCGATACACGTAGGCCAGGAACATCGCCATCGCCAGCGCCGCCACCGCCGTCCCGACCAGGACCAGCGCGATGTAGCGCTTCACCCCCATCCCCACCGACAACCATCTGCGGGATCGAATTTGCAACGGGTTTAGGTTCCTGAACTACCCCTGAGGTGGTTCTCAGGTTCATCAAACGTGTACATGCACGACATCCCACCCCACACCTCCCACCGCTTCCAAGGGCAGTGAATGTATACACCGTGATTGCCCATCTGTCACCTGCCGAAGGGTAAAATCACTGTGTAGCACCTCATAGATTTCCCGGTACCGGGCGAAGCGTTCGTCGTAGCTAGCCCCGGCCCCGGCGGTCGGTTCCACCACCGTGGCCACCGGCACCGTCGCCGCCCGCAGGTCTTCCACCGCGCACTCCCCGGCGGCCACCCGGCCCAGCAGCGCCGCGCCCAGCGGCGCCGCATCGGCCATCTCCGCGACCCGCAGGCGCAGCTTCGTCACATCGGCCAGCGCCTGCATGAAGCGGACCCCGCGCGCCTGGCTGCCGGTCACCAGGGCCTCGTTCGCCGGCTGGCCGAAGCGATCGCGCATCGCCTCCAGCACCTCGCGCAGCGCGAAGGCATTGCCCTCGATTCCGGCTAGCAACAGGGCCCGGCGGTCCGTGGCCAGGTTCAACCCGTGCAACGTCCCCCGCGCCGCCGGGTCCCACAACGGGCTCCGCTCCCCGGCCAGGTGCGGCAGGAAAAACGGCGAGTCCCGCTCGATCCGCCTGTCCCCCACCAGTCCGTCCATCTCCGCCGGGTCGCCGGTTGCGATGTCCAGCAGCCGCAGTAGCCAGTCCATGCTGGCCCCGCCGGTCGCGGTCGCGCCCACCGCCAGCCACTGGCCCGGGACGATGCTGCGGCGCATCACGAACTCCGGTCCGAACCGCGGCCCGTCCACGGCGGTCACCACCGCGTTCGTTGTTCCGAGCAAGAACCCCAGCCGGCCCGGTTCCAGGATCGCCAGCGCGAACGCCGCGCAGGAAGAGTCATTCGCCCCGGCGCTCACCGGGAGTTCCGGCTCCAGTCCCAGGGCGGTCGCGGCGGTTGCGGTCAGCGTCCCGGCGGCCGCCACCGCGTCCACCGGCTCCGGCAGTTTCTCCAGCGCGACATCCATCGCCTCCGCCGCCTCCGGCAACCAGCGCGGCTCTCCCCGGTAGGCAAATAGGCCGGTCGTCTGCGCGGCGGCGTGGTCAATTGCGAACCGTCCGGTCAGCCGGTGCAGCAAGAAGGTCGATGGGTGTCCCACCACCGCGGCCTGCGCGTAGGCCGCCGGTTCCTCGCGCTGGATCCAGCGCAGCACGGCGCGCTGGCCATCCCCGGCGCCTAGTGCACCCCGGTCAGGCGTACCTGGGTCGCTACGTCCACGCGGGTCGCGATCTCCCGGGCATCGGCCGCCGCCCGCAGGTCCGAATAGGCAATCGCTGGCCGCACCGGGTCGCCGGCCGCGTCCAGCAGCACCAGCGCCGGCCCCAGCGCGGAAAGGCCTACGCAACTGATCGCGTAGCCCTGCCGGCGGGCCTCGTCGGCCACCCCCCGCACGGCCCCGGCGGCCGCGTCCCAGGCCGCCGCCAGGTCCATCTCCACCAGGCCCCCGCCGGGGAAGGAGAAGCCGGTGGCGGCGGTGCCGGTCGCCACAACCGCGCCGTCCTCGGCCACGGCCATCGCCTTGGCGCTGGTCGAACCCAGATCGATTCCCAGCGCAGCCCGTTTTCGCTTCACGCGCAAGTCCCCGCGGGCCTCGGCCCGCGCCGCCGTCGCCGCCATTTCGTGCCTGGAACCATACCTGCCCGGCCTAGACTGGGAAAATGATCCTCGGAACCCTTTCGGTGCGTCTACGGCTGCGCGGCAATCGCTCGCTCAAAGAGAAGCGACGGATCGTCAAGAGCCTGGTAACCCGCATCCACAACCGCTTCAACGTCACCATCGCCGAAGTCTGCGACAACGACCTGCACCAGTCGGCGGTCCTCGGCGTGGCCTGCGTGGCCAACGACCCCGCCCACGTCCACTCGGTGCTCGACCGTGTCCTCGGCACGATGGCCTCCATGTTTCCCGAAGCCGAATGCACGCCCGAAACCCGTGAAATCATCCACCTCTAGGGTCCGCCGGCGTCTTTACCGCCCGGTCGCGCCGGTGATATAGTCACGGTCCAGACCAGCACCAGGAATCAAGCGCACCCGCGTCTCAAGTTCTTACCTGTATGGGCGGATCATGAAGCGAACCTATCAGCCAAAAGTCAGACGTCGCAAGCGGCGCCACGGCTTTCGCCGGCGCATGCATAGCCGCGCCGGTCGCGCCATCATCCGACGGCGTCGTAAAAAGGGTCGCTCCTGCCTTTCCGCCTAGCATTTGCCAGGCGCTGGTCACAGCACCACTCACCAGAAGACGTTCCCGGGGGGTTTCGTGGCAAAACTCGGTCGATTGCGACGCCGTGCCGATTTCGAGCGGGTCCGTTCGGCGCGTGACGCGGTCAGCCTGAAATCGATGCTGGCGTTCCGGGTCCGCGGGGAAACCGACGAAACGCGGGTCGGCATTTCGGTCATCCGGCGCACCGGCAACGCCGTCGTGCGCAACCGCATCCGCCGGCGCCTGCGCGCCGCCTTCGCTGCCGAGCTCGACCCCACCCTCGGCCCGCTCGACATTGTCGCCGTGGGCCGGCCCGGCGCGGTCGATCTGCCCTACGCCGATCTGCGTCGCCATTGCCAGCGGGTCTTCAGCGCGCGGCTGCGCTCCCGGGCCGGCCGATGAGAACGCTGATCCTCAAAGCCATCCGCGGCTACCAGGCGGCCATCTCGCCGCTGCTCGGCGGCGGCTGCCGTTTTCACCCCAGTTGCTCCGAGTACACCTACGAAGCGGTACAGGCCCACGGCAGTATCCGCGGCCTCTGGCTCGGCATCCGCCGTATCGGGCGCTGCCACCCCTTTAGCCGCGGCGGCCACGACCCGGTCCCGGCGGGGCACGACCACGCCCACAACCACGAGGAGATCGCCTGATGCCCGGCTGGCAGACCTACGTTGTCGATCCGCTGTCCAACCTCATCATCCTGATCGCCGAAAACGTCGGCAGTTTCGGCATCGCTATTCTGCTGATCACGCTGGCGATTCGGCTGGTTCTGTTGCCGTTGTCGGTGAAGGGCCTGCGCGCCCAGCGCGCCATGCAAACCCTGCAACCCAAATTGCAGATGGTGAAGGCCCGCGCTCGCGGTAACAAGCAGCGCGAGCAGCAGATGACCATGGAGCTTTATAAGAAGGAGGGCATCAACCCGCTCTCCGGCTGTCTCCCGCTGTTGTTGCAGATGCCGGTCTGGCTGGCGATGTACGGCGGGCTGCTCACGCTCGGGCACTGCGTCACCGATGCGGGAATCGTCGATATGGGCCGTGGCGGGCCGGGTTCCGACGTACTCATCGCTTGCGCCGCGGCCGGGGGATCGATCCCGATTGACGAGCAGTTCCTCTGGTTCAATCTCGCCCAGCCCGACGCCACCTTTGACATCCCCTTCCTCCCCGAAAGCTGGCCCGCCTATATCTCGGTGATGGCAATCCTCAGCGGCGTCACCTTCTTCCTGCAGAGCTACATGAC